>JACRAK010000015.1 GCA_016234725.1 Candidatus Azambacteria bacterium
CTTTGCGCCATCTCACCTCGATAATGCTCCGTTCGCGCAGGGTGATGGGGTTTTTGCCCAGCCCGCGCCTTGTAGTTGTTTTCTTCATACTCGTCTAGTATACCTAAACGAGCGTTGCAATTAATTCTTGAACTCACGAGGAGAGATGTCTTCTTTTCCCGAAAGCCGCGCGAGCGTCTGAACGGGACAGTAGAACTTGTACTCCATGTACCCGCTTCTGTCCGAATGTTTTAGTATCGGCTGGAAACGGGTTTTGCATCTCGGACATTTTGTCGTAGTGTCATCGGTGTCCCGTCTGAACCCCTGCATGATCTCATACGGCTTTAATGTCTTACCGCACCCGGGGCATGCGCCTTCCGGCTTGAATTTTTCGCCACGCAGCGTTTGCAGAAGCGCTAGGTGAAGTGATAAGCGCTGTTCCATGCGCTGTGCAAGCGTAAGCTCTTGCCGTTGCTCCTGCCTCATTTCCATTCTTAATTCGTGCATTTCTTCCTCCTTTAAGGTTTGCACTTTTCGCGGGGAATGATTCTTTCTCCGCGAACCAGTGTATGTATCGTTCCATCCGCTGAAACCCATGTTTGCAGCGGGATGCCGCCGACGATAATACCGTGGCAAATGTTGTTGGCAAGAAGCAATTGTTTCTTGCCTTCCATTTCCGAGATACGCAAGCGAATACTAAAATCGTATCCCTCGCTCTCAGGAATCACGCCGACCGCGTACATAAATTCTTTTTCTTCCCAATAGGACGTGCGGTTTACCCACGCCGGCTTCGGATAGTCGGAAGCATATGAAGAACGACGTACTGCTTCCTTCGGAGGAGGCGGGACGAGCGACGGGACGATCGTAATGAAGCATCCTGGCAGAAAGATAATGAATAACAGCAACCCAAGCACTTTCTTCATCTCTTTTTCTCCTTTTTGAGTGTGAATGAAGGCATGCGCCTTCATTGTTTTTCAAGGTGCCTAATCTGATTTTCGCACATTATATCAGGAAAACAGCCTTTCGTCAATGTTTTCTAAAAGGGCAAGCCCATTGATTTAGTGCTATACTAGAATTATGACAAAACGGCTTTTTGTGTCAGTTTCGCTCCCTACGCAGTGGCAGGATGCATTTGCGGATTATTGCAAACAATTTCCGCGAAATGACGTGCGCTGGACGCAGAAAGAAAATATACATATTACCGCTTGTTTCTTAGGAGACGTGGAGGAAGGGCGCATCGTCGAGATACGGGAAAAACTCAAACAGATATGCGAGCATACCAAACCATTTTCGCTTTCGTTTGATCGAATCGATTTTGCGCCGCCGGGTATGCCGCCCCGCATGGTGTGGGCGGTATTTCAGGAAAGTGGTGTATATGCGCGATTTCTGAAAAAAATACAGGAAGTGTTGCGGGAGTTTTTGGCGGTGGAACCGCATAAAGAGTTGATTGCGCATGCGACACTTGCCCGCCTAAATTTTGCGCGGCAAAACTTGGGCGGGCGAGCGCGATTCAAAGATCCTTCTCTTGCAAGGAGCATCGATATTGCGCAGGCACTACCCAATCTCGAGTCATTTGATGTCCGGAGTGTCGAGCTGATGGAGTCCCGCCTTGATCCAGGCGGCGTGCGATATGAAAAAATTGAGACATTTCCATTAAGTGCTCATGCATGAGAGCGCATCAGATACTTTCTCATACGGCAGACGTACGATTAAGAGCGGAGGGCTCGACCATTGAAGAGTTGTTTTGCGCCGCGCTTGAGGGGATGGCGGAGATACAGAGCGCACGAATTACGAATCATGAATTGCGAATCACGAAAAATATCAATATGAAGTCAGTTGACCGCACCGCATTGCTGATCGATTTTCTTTCTGAAGTACTCGCGCAAAGCCAGATAGAAAAGGCGGTGTTTGATACGGTTGCGTTCGTAAAGCTTACCAATACAGAGCTTGAAGCGGAAATTTCAGGCGAGCGCGCGGAGGGATTTGCCGAAGACATTAAAGCTGTTACGTATCACGGTGCGGAGATCGTGCAGAACAGCGCAGGCAATTACGAAACAACGATACTTTTTGATATATGAAAAAAGAAGATCTCATAAAGATAAACGACTATACGTGGGAAATTCCCAAAAGCTATCGGCATGATATGCGCGTGCCAGCGCGTATTTTTATATCGGAAAAAATGATCGGAAAGCTTTTGGAAGAAGAGGCGCTTGAACAGGTGGTGAATGTGGCGACGCTACCCGGTATTCAGAAGTATTCTCTTGCGATGCCGGATATCCATTGGGGATATGGGTTTGCGGTGGGCGGCGTTGCGGCGGTGGATGCGGAACACGGCGTCATTTCCCCGGGTGGCATCGGGTTTGATATCAATTGCGGCGTACGTCTTTTAAAAACGCATGTACGCTATGACGAAATAAAAGAGAAGATTCCTGCGCTTGCAAGCGCACTGTATAAAGAGGTGCCGTCGGGCGTGGGGCGCGGCGGGCAGATGACGCTTTCAGAAAAAGAACTTGACGAAGTGCTTGAGCGCGGCGCGGAAAAAATAGTGGCGGACGGATATGGCACACAGCACGATCTGAAACATTGCGAATCGGGCGGGCGATTGCCGGAGGCAGATGCGACAAAAGTTTCAAAGACCGCAAAGGCGCGCGGGCGCGACCAGCTTGGCACCATCGGCGCCGGGAATCATTTCGTGGAGGTGGATCGTGTTGATGAAATATATGATGAGCAGACGGCGAAAGAATTCGGACTTTTTAAAGACCAGATAGTCATTCTCATTCATTGCGGCAGTCGCGGACTCGGGCATCAGATCGCGACCGACTATATCAAACGAATGCTTGTCGCGATGCCAAAATATGGCATTACGCTTCCCGACAGGCAGCTTGCGGCGTGTCCGTTCACATCGCCCGAAGGGCAGGATTATTACAAAGCGATGGCTGCGGGCGCGAATTTTGCGTGGGCGAATCGTCAGCGTATCACTTGGGAAGTGCGCAAAGCATGGGAGCATGCAATAGGAAAAGGAGAATCGTTGGAACTTTTGTACGACGTTGCGCACAACATCGCAAAGACAGAGGAGTATCCTTCGACAAGCTCAGGACAAGTGAAAAAGATGGTGGTGCACCGCAAAGGTGCGACGCGCGCATTTCCGGGGCAACCGGTGATCATTCCCGGGTCCATGGGAACTCATTCGTTCGTGATGATAGGGCAGAAAGAATCGCTTGAGCAGAGTTTCGGTACCACGGCGCATGGCGCGGGACGCATGATGTCGCGCACGCAGGCAAAACATGAGATACGCGGCGCGGAGCTAAGAGAGCAGCTTGAGGCGGAGGGTATTTCAGTGCGTGCCGGTTCTGTTGCCGGGCTTGCCGAGGAAGCGCCGGAAGCATATAAAGATATTGAAGATGTGGCGGATGTCGTGCATCGCACCGGTATCGCCCGCAAGGTTGTGCGCTTACGACCCGTGGCGGTCATGAAGGGGTAATAGCGGAACAAATAATTTCTTAAGAAAACCGTGCGAAAGCCGAGCGGGCATGGTGCCATTTCCTGTGTTCCGCTCTTTAACCCGTTCGGCCGCTCCAGCGGCGGCCTCCCTTAGCTCCGTAACGGCAAGGTTTTGATAAACATCCGAATTATATCAAAACCACCGAGCTTGCCTGCTTCGCAGGTTGCAGAGCGAAACACAGGAAACGGCGAGCGAGGATGAGGTCGAGCGCGATTTCCTCGCAGGGGAAATCGACCAGCGTGTTTTCTTAGGGAATTATTTGTTTCGCTAGTTTTATAGGTATAGAATGAAAATATGGAAAGAACTATTCGATTAAAATTCAGAGCGAAAAATAGAGATATTTTTGAAGCGATACGTGATGGGCGCAAAAAAGTGGAAACGCGCGCGGCGACGGAAAAGTTCCGCGATATCAAAAGCGGAGATACGGTGACACTGGTATGAGAGAAAGATTCATTCACAAAAACAGTGAAGCGTGCGGAGATATTCAGTTCGATAGGCGCATTGTTGAAAAAATATAAAGTAAAAGATATCAATCCAGCGTGTGCAACAGGAAAAGAACTGCGGGATATGTATTATTCATTTCCCGATTACGAAGAAAAAATAGCAAAGCACGGACTCATTGCGCTTGAGCTGGAATAATAACACAAGCCCCTCTCATGAGGGGCTTGTGCTTCGGCTATTTCCCGATCGGTTTTACTTTCACCTTCGTGCTTTCTTTTTTCGTTTCCACCGCTTTGGGCATCACCACTTTCAGTACGCCTTTTTCATACGTCGCCTCCACTTTGTCTTTCTTGACCGCCACGGGGAGCCGCACCATGCGCTCGAACGATCCTTTCCGTATTTCTTTCCGCCAGTAGTCCTTTTTCTTTTCTTCTTTTTTCTCTTCCATGCTGCCGCTTACGCGCAGGGTGTTGTCTTCCACCGTGACATTGATCTTTGACGGATCAATGTTGGGCAGGTTTAATTCCGCGACGACGTCTTTTTCCGTTTCATATACGTCCATCGCGGGTTGATTTATCGTCATGCGCGGGAACATCGGTGCCATCCACTCATCCTCCCCGAAAAATCGGTCGAGATCGCCGAAGGGCTTCCAAGGAATAAGTGCCATATATTTTAATATGTTTAATAATACGCAATGATTTCCCGACCTTTTAATATGGTTATTATATCAAAAAAATCATGATTTGTCACGTAAAAAAGTTTGTTATTTTGCCTGTATTTTGATAGATTAGGCAGATATGGATGAACAGCAGAAGCAAGAAATAGCGCAGGAAGTACCGCGTGACATGACGTTGGCATTTAAGGTCTCTATTGGTATTGGCGCGGTACTCGTTATATGTGTTGTGGCGGCGGGCATTGCATACGCGATGCTCTCGGAGCGCATGCAAACTCCGCTTTCTCAAACAGCGGTGCCCGAGCGGATATTTGTAATCGAGAAAGGAGATAATGCGAAAACGATCGCTACGCGGCTCGAACAAGAGGGGTTTATTTCCGACAGTTTTCTTTTTGAATTGTATGTATGGAACAATGATCTTTCTTATTCGCTGCAGGCGGGAAAATATTTATTGAGCGCTTCGTTGTCGCCTAAAAGCATTGCAGAAAAAATTGCGCGCGGCGATGTGGCGCGCGATACTGTTGTGGTCACGATCCCCGAAGGGTACGGTATTTGGGCGATAGAAACAAAACTGCGCGAGGCGGGATTGCTCGCGCAAGAAAAAAAACATTTGATCGATCTTGCCGTACGCGAGTTTAGGGCGCAGCATGATTTTCTTGTCGATGCGCCTGCAGATGCGAACCTCGACGGTTATGTATTCCCCGATACGTATGAATTCGAGCGGGACGCGACGCTTGATGCGATCGTCGGGAGGATGCTTGATAATTTCGGCAGGAAAATGGATGCGGCGATGCGGGAGGAGATACGGCGCCAAGGGAAAAGTATTTTTGATATCGTGATCATGGCGTCCATGATACAAAAAGAAGTCATTACTCCGGAAGACATGCGGCTGGTTTCCGGGTTGTTGTGGAAGCGCATTGCCATCGGCATGCCGCTTCAGGTGGATGCAACGATATCATATGCGCTAGACAAGAATAACCTTACCCGCGATGATCTCGCGAAGGACTCCCCATATAATACGTACCTTTATAAAGGTCTTCCGAAGGGGCCTATCGGCAACCTCGGCAAGGAGGCGCTTTTCGCCGCGATATATCCGACCGAAAGCGAGTATCTTTTTTATCTTTCAAAGCCAACCAAAGAAACCGTATTTTCACGCACGCTTAAAGAACATAACGCCGCGGTTACAAAATATCTGCGGTAAGAAACATGGAAAAGCACTCACAGATTACATTGCTTGAAAAAAGTTTCCGCGAAGGGACGCATGCGCATGCGTATCTTTTTTTTGGTGGGAGCGGCGATGAGAAAAAAGAGGTTGCGCGCGCGTTTGCCGCGCTTGCAACGGAGCACGAAGGCGCGGGAGCGCAGAATCCCGATGTGTTGATGGTGGAGGCGCAAAGCGGCGAAGATAAAGTGCTCATCGGCCAGATCCGGCAGATCAGGGAGTTTTTTTCGCTCGCGTCGTATTTCGGAGGGCATAAGGTGGTGATCATCGATGCGTTTGACCGGCTGGGGCAGGCGGCATCAAGCGCCCTGCTCAAGATACTTGAGGAACCGCCTGCAAAAAGCGTCATTATATTGCTTTCGGACCACCCGACTATGATCATGCCGACCATTCTTTCGCGGGTCCAAAAAGTGCGTTTTTCCGGGTCTGAAACGACGGACGAAGCTATTGACAAAAGGAAAAAAATAGTATACGATTTAGGGAACCTGATTTCTGCACATATCGCACGGAGATTTGCAGTGATAGAGAAGATGGTCAAGGATGAAGACAGCGATATTTCAGGCATACTCACGCAGTGGGCTTCGTTTTTTCGCGATGTGAGCTATCTTACCGCGGGAGGCGATAAAAAGTTCTTAGAGAATACGTGGTGCGCAAAGGACGCGGAAAAACTCGCGCAGGAAAAAAAATACACCCTTGCGCAGCTTCGTGTCATCATTTCTGAGATCATCCGCAGCGCGCATGTCGCAAAAACGACGAACGCGAATAAACGGTTGATCTTGGAGAATATCGCGCTCATCCTGTAGCATGAAACTTAAAACTTGAATCTTGGAACCTGAATCGTGGAGCTTAAATCTTGAGTTTCATGTTGCACGTTTTAAGATTCACGTTGTGAGTTTCAAGTTTTAAGATTCAAGATTTATTATGAAACCGTTAGCGCTTATTATCGTCATTGCCATTATCGCTTCGGCAGTGCTCATATTCACCCCCCTTTCGATGAACGAGATCATCGCGTCTTTCCCTTTGTTTCGATCGTTCGCGGATAAAAGCACGACGCTAGAGCAGGGCGATATCGCGATAGATAAAGCGAGTATTATCCGTTCGGTCGACAGCGGGACGACGTGGTTCTCTCAGGTAGCGATCGATGCGGGGAAGAACATCCCCTCGGTGAGCGTGCTGAATCTTACGCTTGATCATGCCAACTCCAATATCATTTATGCGGGTACGGAGGGCGATGGTCTGTATAAGAGCGTGAACAACGGACAGAATTGGGAAAAGATGTTCGATCGCAATCGCATTCTCGCCGACAACGCGATCATCTTCGACGTGGTGCAGGATCCGCGCGACGTGAACAATATCTATATCGCGTCGTTCCAAAATAAATACGGCGTGTTCTTGAAATCGACCGACGGCGGCATGTCGTTCACACAGACGTATATCTCCCAGCTTGAAAATTATCCGGTGGGCGCGATCGCGCTGCATCCTTCTTTCGGCAACATACTCTATATAGGAACGGGACAGGGCGGCGTGTTCATGTCTGAGGACTACGGAGAGACATGGAAGGTGGTGAAATGGCTTACGGGTCCCGTGGCAAACTTGGTCATCAATCCGAACAACGCATCAGAGATCTACGCGGTGTTGAGCGGGCGCGGTTTGTTCCGTTCAATGGACGGCGGCCGTGAATGGAAAGAGTTTTCGCGCGAACTATCGCGGATCTCGGCGTATAATAATGTCATTATGTTCTCGATGGACCCGGGAAATTCGAATGTCTTGTACCTTGCGCTCGCAAACGGGCTTGTGCGGTCGGAAAACAGAGGAAATACGTGGGAATTCGTGAAGATACTCATCCCGCCCAATGCGCTTCCTGTCGACTCCGTTGCGGTCGATCCGCGAAATTCCCGGAAAATATACGTGGGCGTCGGATCGCTGATATATCAGTCGCTCGATGGCGGAATCAATTGGAGCATGCAGAAGCTTGCTACGCCAAAGCGCATCAGCGATATCATCATCGACCCTAAAGACCCGCAGAGCATTTTCCTTGCAATGAAGAACGTGAAGAAATAATATAGTGGCTTGCAGAAAATACCCCGGCAAAGGCGGGGTATTTGTTTTTTTGCAATGTATGGTAGTATAGAAAAACCAATAAACCTATGCATCAAAGCGAACTCAAACACATGCGGGAACAGATGGAGAAGACCGTGGAACACTTCAAAAGTGAGACCGCGTCGCTGCGCACCGGAAGGGCGTCGCCCGCGCTTGTGGAAGGTATTGTGGTGGAGTATTACGGGCAGACCATGCCGCTCGTGCAGGTGGCTTCCATTTCTTCCCCCTCTTCCCAGATGCTCGTGATCCAGCCGTGGGATAAAAATGCGCTTGAACCGATCCAGAAAGCGATCTTGCAATCGCCGCTGGGCATTGCGCCGATCGTTGATAAGGACATCATTCGGCTTACGCTGCCTTCGCTGACGGAAGAACGGAGAGCCGGACTTATTAAACTGCTTGATCAGAAAGTGGAAGAAGCGCGCATCGCTATCCGCCAGGAACGGGAAGACGCGATGCGGAAAGTACAGAAAATGAAAGAAGAAGGAACGCTCCGCGAAGACGATTTTTTCAAAGTGAAAACCGAGATCCAAAAGATCGTGGACGAGTTCAACAACGACAAGATAAAAATGCTCCGCGATAAGAAAGAAAAAGAGATCATGACCGTATAAGTAGAACCAGCCTTTATGATCGCACTCACTATTGTATTGTTTATCGGCATCTTGGCGCTCCTTATCGTCGCGCATGAATGGGGGCATTTTATCGTGGCGAGAAAATCGGGCATTCGCGTGGACGAATTTGGCTTCGGTTTCCCGCCGAAAGTGCTCTCGGTGAAAAAGGGGCAGACGGAGTATTCGTTCAACCTGATTCCGCTTGGCGGATTCGTGAAGATACACGGCGAGGACGGGGAAGCGCAGGGAGAACCGGACAGCTTTACAGCGCGCCCTGTGCCGACGCGCATCGCGGTGGTGCTTGCGGGCGTCACGATGAACTTTTTGCTTGCGGCGGCGCTGTTGTCGTTCGGTTTTTGGTACGGGCTTCCGCAGGTGGTGGATGAGCAGGCCGGGCTCGGCGTGCGCAACGCGAAGGTCACTATTTTACAGGTAGCGCCTGGTTCGCCGGCGGTCCATGCTGGCATTAAGATAGGCGACGCCATTGTGGGAGTTTCTTTTTCGGGGACGCACGAAGATATCAATGAAGTAAAAGCGGCGCAGGAATATATCAACACACATCGCGGACAGGAATTCCCGCTGGTGCTCGAGCGCGGGAGCGAGCGGGTGGAAAAACAAGTGACGCCGCGCACCGAGATCCCGCAAAACGAGGGCGCGCTGGGCGTCGTGCTTGAAAAAACCGGAATCGTGTCGTACCCGTGGCATCTTGCCATAAAGGAAGGCGTGCAAGCGACCGGAGAAATGACATGGACGTTTTTGAAGACATTTTATACGATCATCGCGCATCTGGTGAGCGAAGGGAAGCTGGTGGCCGACATCGCGGGGCCGGTGGGCATCGGCGCACTCACGTATCAGGTCACCCAGCTCGGGTTTTCGTATATCATTCAGTTTGCCGCCATTCTTTCCATTAATCTTGCCATTATCAATGCGTTGCCGTTTCCCGCGCTTGACGGCGGGAGGACGATATTTTTGCTTATCGAAGGCGTGAAGGGTTCGCCCGTGAGCCGGCGCTTCGAATATATCGTGCATGCCGCGGGGTTCGCCTTGCTCATCTTGCTTATGATCGTGGTCACCGTGCGCGATGTCGTGAAGCTGTTTTAGAACTGTTTGACTTCTCTTTTTACCGGCCTCATACTAGATATATGCCAAAACAGCTCACCAAGAAAGATGTAAAAGACGCGATGCTTTCCGCGCTCAATCCGTTTGCGCGCGCAGTGCAGTTGGATTTATTGAGGGTAAATAAGCGATTTGATAAAGTTGAGGGAGGGCTGGAGGAAGTAAAAAGTGACGTTGCCGGAATAAAAGGCGACGTTGCCGGAATAAAAGGCGACGTTGCCGGAATAAAAGGCGACGTTGCCGGAATAAAAGGCGACGTTGCCGGAATAAAGATACGGTTATCCGGCGTAGAAAACGACGTGAAGTGGATGAAAGACAATTCCAGTGCGCTGTTTACAAAGCTTGATAAGCTTATTTCGCTTTACGAAGAACAAAAACAGGAATTGCTTATGCTCGGGGCGCAGTTTAAGCGTCTTGAAGAGCGGGTTGCGAAGTTAGAGGCGGGACAATAGCAGAAGAATGAGGATGATCATCGTCCTCAAAAGGCATACATCATATTGCAAGGCCTGGGGAATATGTTCCCCGGGCCTTTTGTTTTGCGCATATTTTTTACGTTTATGACGCATCTTGAAATATGCGCGCGCGTCTGATACTGTATGCGTATATGGTGCAATCTCGCGCATTCATCAAAACGAAAAAAGAAGCGCCGAAAGACGAAGTAAGCGTGAACGCGCAGCTGTTGTTGCGCGGCGGCTACATCGACAAGCTGACCAGCGGCGCGTACTCATTTTTGCCGCTCGGGTTCATCGTGCTCAAAAAAATAGAAGCGATCATTCGCGAAGAGATGAACGCGATCGGCGGACAGGAATTGCTCATGCCCGCGCTGCATCCGAAAGAGTTGTGGGAGGAAACGGGGCGATGGGAAAGCATGGATGATCTGTATAAAGTGAAAGACCGGCAGGGGCGCGAATTCGCGCTCGGGGCGACGCATGAAGAGGTGATCACCGACATCGTGCGCAAACGCACGATCTCGTATAAAGACCTTCCGCTGCATTTGTATCAGATGCAGACGAAATTCCGCGACGAACTGCGCTCGAAGTCCGGCCTGTTACGGGGACGCGAATTCACCATGAAGGATCTGTACAGTTTTCACGCATCGGAGGAAGACAGGAAAAAATATTATGAGGTCGCGAAGAAGGCGTATGTGAGGGTGTTTGCGCGATGCGGGCTTTCAACGATCATCACCGAAGCGTCGGGCGGGTCATTTTCAAAGGACGTGTCGCATGAATTTCAGGCGCCCACCGAAAGCGGCGAGGATCTGGTGATATTCTGCGGAAAATGCGACTGGGCGAGAAACGTCGAGATCGCGGATAAAAAAGCGGGCGAACCGTGCCCTTCTTGCGGTAACATTCTCAGCGAAGTGAAGTCTATAGAAGTAGGCAATATCTTTACGCTTGGCACGCGGTTCTCTTCGCTTATGAATGCCTTGTTCACGGACAAAGACGGGTCCGTAAAGCCAATAATCATGGGGTGCTACGGCATGGGGCTTGGGCGTATTTTAGGGACGGTGGTGGAGGTAAATCACGATGACCGAGGCATTGTATGGCCTCGCGAGCTTGCGCCGTTTGACGTGCATATCGTACCGCTCGTTTCGAAAGATGTAAAAATGACGAAACGGGTGTTTGCAGAAGCGGCAAAAATGTATCGCGTATTGCGGGGTACGATGACAGTATTGTACGATGACCGCGAGACGGCGAGTGCGGGCGAGAAATTCGCGGACGCCGATCTCATCGGCGCGTTTCAGAGGATCGTGATCTCGGAAAAAACACTGAAAGAAAGGAAAGTGGAACTCAAGAAGCGAAGCGAACAGAAAGCGAAAATGGTAACGGCAAAGCAAGCGATAACGGCACTCGCGGCGCAATACAGGAAACGTAAATCATGAAACTCGAATCTTTTAGTTTCATGTTTTGAGTTCCAAGTTTCATGTTTCAAGTTTTAAGATTATGATCGATAAATTCTTCGGCTATTTTTCCAAAGACCTCGGCATTGATCTGGGCACGGCAAACACGCTCTTGTACGTGCATGGCAAAGGCATTGTGATCAATGAGCCGTCGGTCGTCGCGGTGAACCAAAAAACAGGCCAGATCATTTCCATCGGCGAGGACGCGAAAAGCATGGTGGGCAGGACGCCGACGCACATCACCGCCACGCGGCCGCTCGTGAACGGCGTTATTTCCGATTTTGAGGTCACCGAGCAGATGCTGCGGTTCTTTATCGACAAGGTGCACAAAGACAGCATGTTCATGGTGATCCCGCGCCCGCGCGTGGTGATCGGCATTCCTTCGCAGATCACCGAAGTGGAAAAGCGCGCGGTGGAAGATGCGGCGCGCAACGCCGGCGCCAGAGAGGTGTTTTTGGTGGAAGAGCCCGTTGCCGCGGCCATCGGCGCACGCATGCCCATCCAGGACGCGATAGGGAGCATGATCGTGGACGTGGGCGGCGGAACCACCGATATCGCGGTGCTGTCGTTGGGCGGCGTCGTGGTATCGAAGAATCTCAAGATCGCCGGCGATAAATTAAATGAAGATATCGTGCGGTATGCGCGCGACGAATATAAGCTGCTTATCGGCGAGATGGCGGCAGAGAAGATAAAAATGTCCATCGGGTCCGCATATCCGCTTGATGAAGGGCTCGAAGACGTCATCCGCGGCCGGGACCTCATTTCGGGCTTGCCTAAAGAGGTCACGGTGACCGACGAAGAGATCCGCAAAGCAATGGCGCATTCCGTCGGCGCGCTTGCCGCCGCAGTGCGCGGTGCGGTCGAGATGACCCCGCCGGAGCTGGTGTCCGATCTTATCAAAAACGGGATCGTATTGACCGGCGGCGGTTCGCTGTTGCGGGGGCTCGACACGCTCATCGAGGAAGAAACGAAGATCCCCGTGCGCATTGCGGAAGATCCGCTTACGTCGGTGGTGATCGGCACAGGCATCATTCTTGAGAACCTCGGCATGTATACCGATGTGCTGGTAAAATCGCAGTACGAGGAAGATTGAAAATTATGGCCGGGCCGCATAAAAAAAAGAAATGGATCATGCTTGCGGTAGCAATGATATTGCTACTTATTTTTTTCGCGCGCGCGGGCACTACCGCGCCGTTTGAGAATATCATGGTGCGCGCGACGGCCCCGCTTGCCGCGAGCGCATTATACGCATGGCATACTGTTGCCGGATTCGGCATGACCGCGGCTGACATGAAAAATGCCGGCGCGGAGGTTGCGGCGTTGCGAGAGGAGAATCAGCGGCTGCAGGCCGAGGTCGTGCGTCAGGCCGAACTTGCCCGCGAAAACGAAGCGTTGCGCGCACAGCTGGGCGTTGACGCGGCGCGCTCGCGTACGCTGGTGGACGCCGAGGTGATCGCATTTGATCCGCTTTCATTCACGAATTATGCCGTCATCAACAGGGGTTCGCGCGACGGGGTGAAAGAACAGATGCCGGTGATCATGCCGGGGGATGTGGTGTTCGGGAAGATCACCAATGTCCATGAAACGACGTCGGAAGTGATGCTGATCACCGATAGCGATAACAAAGTAAGCGGTACGACCATTTCTCAGAACGCAAGCGGCGTGCTGGGCGGCGCGAAAGGCGGCACGCTGGTTCTTGATCTTATTGAAAAAAGCGCGGCGATCGCTTTAGGTGAGCTCGTGGTGACATCCGGGCTTGATGGCGTGTATCCGCGGGGGCTTATCATCGGCAGGGTTCTCAAGATCATTTCCGAGGAAGAAGGGATATTCCAGCAGGCACAGCTTAAAGCGGCGTATGCGGAAACGCTTCCTTCGACGGTGTTCGTGATAACGGGGCAGCGACAATGAATGCGATCCTCTTTCTTGCCATGGGCATCGCGGCGTTGCTGCAACTGACCGCGGCGCAATACATGCAGGCGCTTGGCATGCCGTTCAATTTCGTGCTTGCGGTGATCGTGGTGTCCGGGTTCTTGTACGGGAATCACCGCGCCGCGGCGTTTGCCGCGTTTGCCGCCGGCCTTGTTCTTGATGCGTATTCGGGCGCGCCGTTTGGCGCGATCACCGCGGGTCTTTTGGCGGCAGCAACGGTGTCCGCACTGCTTTCCCGCGTTTTGCCGCGCGAACATTTTTTGCATTTTTTCCTGTATGCCGCGCTGAGCACGGTGAGTTTTTATGGCGTAGTGCTTGTGACCATGAAAGGAGCGCATTTTTCGTTCGTTATTCCGTGGGCGGGCGCAGGGTGGGCCGTCGCATACACTATCGCGGGCATGACGCTGATCTATGGCATATATCGATGGAGTATTTTGTTAAAAAATCGGAGAAGTGGCAGATAGAGCCCGAAGAGACCTTGCTTGACCGGCGCTCTGCGGAGAAGCTCGACTACGCTCAACTTGAAACGCCGCTCTCCGCGCGGAACTTCGCGGTGCTTTTCGCGCTTATGATGCTGGTGTTCTTTGGTTTTGCGGTCCGTGCGGCATATTTGGGCGTGTGGGACGGAGCGACGTATACGGCGATGGCGCAAAAAAATAAAACACGAAGCTATCCTATCCTTGCGAAGCGAGGCATCATATACGACAGGAATCTTACCCCGCTTGTCGAGAACGTGCCGAGCTTTGACGTGGTGGCCATTCCCGCGGACCTGCCGCGCGGGAGAGCGGATCGCGAGCGGCTTGCCGATGCGCTTGCCGATGCGCTTGGCGCGCCTCGTGAGGAAATGCGCGCGCAGTTTGCGCGCATCAATCTTGCGCGCGTGGACCCGGTGCTGATCAGAGACAATATTTCCCGCGAGAGCGCGCTTTTTTTTGAGACCAACATGCGTCAGTTTCCCGGCATCGAGGTGAAAAAGAACGCGGTGCGCTTATATCCGGAAAAAGAATATTTTGCGCAGGTGCTGGGGTATGGAGGGAGAGTGTCGGAGGAGGATATGCGGAACGATCTGAAACTTTTTGCGATCGATACCATCGGCAAAGAAGGCGCCGAGCTCGCGTACGATGAGTATCTTCGCGGGACGAACGGGAGCGTGGAGCGCGAGATCGACGCGGTGTCCCGCGTGATGAAAGAAAAGCAGGTCAGGGAAGACGCGATCGGCATGAACGTCGTGCTGACGATCGATGCCGCGCTCCAAAAAAAGATCTCCGATGTGCTTGCCCGCCAGCTTGCGCTTACGCCCGCGGCAAAAGGGGCCGCGGCGGTCGCACTCGACCCCAGAACGGGTGAGATCCTCGCGCTGGTAAGCCTCCCCTCGTATGACAATAATATTTTTTCCACTCTGTCGGCACGAAAAACATATCAGGAGCTGCTGAGAGACCCCGCAAAGCCGTTTTTTAACCGGACGATCGCCGGCACGTATCCCCCCGGTTCTTCGATCAAGCCGTTCATTGCGTATGCGGCGCTTGAGGAGGGTGTGGTGACGCCCCGCACGCAGGTGCTGAGCACGGGGGCTATCGTGGTGAATAATCCGTATAATCCCGATGCCCCGGCGATATTTCGCGATTGGAAGGCGGGCGGACACGGGATCGTCGATGTCTATACAGCGATCGCCGAATCGGTGAACACGTATTTTTATGCTCTCGGAGGCGGGTACGGGGATATCGAGGGGCTTGGCATCGCACGCATCAAACGATATCTCGATGCGTTCGGGTTCGGCGCGAAAACGAACGCGGACATCGCGGGCGAGGGCGCGGGCGTGGTGCCGGACAAGGCGTGGAAAGAAAAAGTGGTTGGCGCGCAGTGGACGCTCGGCGATACGTACAATGTTTCCATTGGCCAGGGCAATCTTTTGGTGACGCCGCTCCAGCTGGCGCGCGCATATGCGGCGCTCGCAAACGGTGGCAAGCTGATGCAGCCGCTGCTGGTGAAAGAGGTGATAGATAAGGATAAGAACGTGGTATTTGAAAGCCGTCCGCTTATCGTTGCCACCAGCGCGGACAATGAAAAAAATCTTTCGGTGGTGCGCGCCGGCATGCGGCAGACGGTCACGGACGGTTCCGCGCGGCGGCTTGCGGACCTTCCGGTCGCGGTCGCGGGCAAAACGGGTACCGCGCAGGCGCCGCGGGGCGCGACGCATGCGTGGTTTTCGTCGTTCGCGCCGTTTGAAGATCCGCAGATCGCGCTCGTGATCCTTTTTGAAGAGGGCGGCGAGGGTTCCGCGGTCGCAGTGCCCGCCGCGCACGAGATCTACCGGTGGTATTTCGGCGGACGCACGGAATGATCACGCGCGGGGTTGACCCCGTATATCAACTTCGGCAACGAGATAGATATTTCTTACCACCATGTCTTCGCGTAAAACATTACTGCTTTTTCAATGAAGGCGTTGGTTTAGTTTTGCTGGCGCAAAACTGGCCGAAGTTGTATTACGGGGTTGACTTTCGCTTTTGTTGTTCGTATACTCTTAAATACTCAACACTCATTTATATACATGCAACAGCAAACATCGTACTTGTCGGAGGAGGGATATGAGAAGCTGCAGAAAGAACTCGAGGAATTAAAAATGCATACGCGCAGAGAGATCTCGGCGCGCATTGAGGAAGCAAAGAAGCTCGGCGACCTTTCCGAGAACTCCGAATACATGGAGGCAAAAGAGGCGCAGGAATTTAACGAGCGCAAGATCGCGGAGCTCGAAGCGCTGTTTCGGAACGTGGTATTGATCTCCAAGAACCGCAAGAAAGGGATCGTGCAGATCGGTTCGGCGATCACGGTAAAGACCGGCGGCAAAAAAATGAATTTTACGATCGTGGGCTCTGAAGAAGCTGACCCTTCGGCAGGGAAGATATCGAACGTTTCGCCGATCGGCAGCGCATTTTTGAATAAAAAGCCGGGCGAAGCGGTGAACGTATCAACTCCCGGAGGCATGGTGAAATACGAGATCGTGGAGATCGACGAATAGCACGTAAGAAAGGATACACAATACGAATTAGCACTCTTGACACAAGAGTGCTAATTTTTTATCATGGAGCATATCATGATAACCGACCGGCAAAAATCCATTCTCTTTGCGATGATCGAGGAGCATGTCAAAACCGCACAGCCCATCAGCTCGCAGATGGTGTGCGAGACGTTCGATTTCGATGTGAGTCCCGCGACGATGCGCAGTGAGATCGCGCGGCTTGAAGAAGAAGGATATCTGCACCAGCCGCACACCTCCGCCGGCCGCGTGCCGACCGACAAAGGATACCGGCTTTTCGTGGATGCGCTCCTCGCGCATAAAGAGCGGGAAAATAAGAAAGCGCGTGCCGCATTGCGCCATGTCGCCGATTGCGAGCAAGAGGCGTATGCGGCGTTCGCCGAGCTTGCGCGCGCGGTCGCCGCGCTCGCGGGGAGCACCGTCTTTTCCGGTTCGCTGCGTTCTCCTGCGTTTTTCAAGGCGGGCGTGCATGATACGTTAAGCCAGCCGGAGCTCGAGGACTCTTCGTTGCGGAAGCGGTTTGGCGATATGGTTGATTCGATCGAGAAAGATCTTCCTGCGTTCACAAGTGCGCTTGCGCACGATGGTCCCGCGGTGTTCATCGGGAAAGAAAATCCGCTTTCAAAGGCGCGCGATTTCAGCATGCTGGTGTCGCGGTGCAAAATATTGGGAGGCGACGGCGTGGTGGTGATCTTGGGCCCCAAGCGGATGAATTATCGCAAAAGCATTGATGCGCTGGATGCGCTGTGTGATTTTCTCGATTAGGCGGTTATTTTAATTTTAGAAATATATAATGCATATGGAGGAAGAATCACAGGAGAAAAAAGAAGAAACGCCGAAGTTGCTTGAGGAAGCGTGGGCAGAGGTGGGGATGTTACGAGAAAAGCTCGCGCAGAGCGAGAAGGAAAAGGAAGAATTCCTTGATCTTTCGCGGAGGATGAAAGCGGACTTCGCAAATGCAAAAAAAGACCAGGAAAAAATGATGGCGGGGTACGCGCAGTTTGCCGCCACCGAAGCGCTGTTGAAGTTTTTTCCGGTGATAGACAGTTTTGACCTTGCGGTGAAGCATTTGCCGAAAGACCTTGAAGGGAATGCGTGGGTAAAAGGCATGATAAGCATCAAGCAGCAGCTTGACGGGGCGCTCAAAGACATGGGTGTCGCGCCGGTTCCCACGGTTGGAACGCCGTTCAGCCCCGATATGCACGAAGCGATCGCGCATGAGGAATCGGATAAGGACGACGGCATTATTTTAGAAGAGTATCAGCGGGGATATATGCTGAACGGAAAAGTGATACGGCCCGCGTCGGTAAAGATATCGCAAAAAAATAAATAAATTAAAATAATCATACATATATGGCAAAAATATTAGGGATCGACCTGGGGACCACGAACTCGGCGATGGCATACATCGAAGGAGGCGAGGCGAAGATCATTGAGAACAAAGAGGGCAACCGGACGACGCCGTCTATTATCGGGCTTTCAAAAGGCGGCGAACGGCTTGCGGGGCTTTTGGCAAAACGGCAAGCGGTGACCAACCCGAAAAACACTATTTTTTCCGCGAAGCGGCTTATCGGTAGACGATTTTCTGATGCGGAGGTCCAGCGCGACAGAAAAACGCTCCCGTACGAGATAAAAGAAGCGGCAAACGGCGGCGTCGAAATAAAGATGGGCGAGAAGTGGTATTCTCCGCAGGAAATTTCCGCGATGGTATTGCAGAAGCTGAAAGCCGACGCGGAAGAAAAGCTCGGCGAGCCGATCACGGAAGCGATCATCACCGTGCCGGCGTATTTCGATGATAGCCAGCGCCAAGCGACCAAAGACGCGGGTGAGATCGCGGGGCTGACCGTGAAACGCATCATCAATGAGCCGACGGCGGCGGCGCTCGCCTATGGCATCAACAAGAAAAAGAACGAGAAGGTGGTCGTGTATGATTTCGGCGGCGGAACGTTCGACGTGTCGGTGCTTGAGATAGCCGACGACACGATCGAAGTGAAGGCGACCGGCGGCGACACGCATCTTGGCGGCGATGATTTCGACCAGCGCATCATTCATTGGCTTATTGAAGAATTCAAAAAGGATCAGGGCATCGACCTGAGCAAGGATGTGCTTGCGCTCCAGCGCTTGAAAGAAGGTGCTGAAAAAGCAAAGCACGAACTTTCAAGCACGGTGGACACCGAGATCAATGTGCCGTTCATCACGGTTTCCGAAGACGGGCCGCGGCATCTGAATCTTAAATTGTCACGCGCGAAACTCGAGGAGCTGGTCGCGGAATGCATCGAGAAATCGATCGAGCTGACGAAAAAAACGGTGCAGGACGCGAAATTCGAGCTCGGCGACATCAACGAAGTGATCTTGGTGGGCGGGCAGACGCGCATGCCGAAGATGCAGGAAGAAGTGAAAAAGTTGTTCGGCAAAGAACCGCACAAAGGCATCAATCCCGACGAAGTGGTCGCGGTGGGCGCGGCGGTGCAGGCGGGCGTTTTGCAAGGAGACGTGAAAGATATTCTCTTGCTTGATGTGACACCGCTGTCGGTGGGCATTGAAACGCTCGGCGGCGTGTCGACGAAAATGATCGAAAAGAACACCACCATTCCCGTAGCAAAGACGCAGGTGTTTTCGACCGCGGCGGATAATCAGCCGTCGGTGGAAGTGCATGTGCTCCAGGGCGAGCGCGATATGGCATCGGATAATAAAACGCTCGGGCGGTTCATTCTTGACGGCATTCCCCCCGCGCCGCGCGGCGTGCCGCAGGTGGAGGTGACGTTCGATATCGACGCAAACGGTATCTTGCACGTGAAAGCGAAAGACAAAGCGACGGGCAAAGAGCAATCCATCCGCATTGAGGCGTCCTCCGGGCTTTCCAAAGAAGAGATCGAGCGCATGAAAGGAGATGCGCAAGCGCACGCGGAAGAAGACAAAAAGAAGCGCGAGCATGCGGAGGTGAAGAACAACGCGGAAGCGCTCGTGTATACCGCGGAAAAGACAGTGCGCGAGTTTTCTGATAAAATGAAAGAAGAAGTGAAAAAGGAATTGGGAGAAAAGATCGAGGCGCTCAAGAAAGTGAAGGACGGCACAGACCTTGAAGCGATCACAAAAGCGTCAAGCGATCTTTCGACCGCGCTTCAAAAGATCGGCACTGATCTGTACCAGCAAAAAGAGGGTGAAGGAAAAACCCCGCCCGCAGAGGGAGAAAACAAGGAGCAGAAAGAAAAGCCGATCGAAGGCGAGTTTGAGGAGGGGAAATAATTGTAAGACCTATTACGAAACACCGCGTCATTTTTATCGCGTCATTGGCGGGGAGCTTTGCGCTCTCCCTTTTGACGTGGCGCATCGCGCGCGATGAGTTCGATCTCATGAGCGCCACGAGCGTGTTGTGGATCGCGGGAGCGATGTTGGCGTTTCTTGTGCTCTACATCCTTTCTGCTTTTCTGCTTGCGCCGCGAGAGACAACGGCAGTTTCGGGAGCGTATCTTGTTGGGTTTTTGCTGATGATGGGAAGCGGGTATCATTACGGGCTTGCGGCGGCGCTCTCGTTCCTCCTTTTCTTTTACGCCGCTTCGCTCATGCGCGGACAGATCGCGAATCGGCTCACACCGAGTTTCTATCCGCTCACATTCTACGGTACGCCTGCCGCCGTGACCTCATTTGCCGTGCTGTTCGCGTTCGTCGGGTATTTTTATCCGTTCCACTTCAATTCGCTCTCTATTCCTCCCGCATTATTCCAGTATGTAACGCCGGTGGTGGAGCCGCTTATCGCAACGCAGGCGCCATGGTATAAAAAAGGCATGACGGTGGACGAGTTCCTTTCGGCAAGCATGACAAATTCCATCCCCGCAGAACAGGCAAGCGCTATCGCGGCGTCAAAAAAGCTCCAGGCGTCGCTTGCAAGCGAGGTGGGCAAGCAACGAGACGCGCTTGGCGAGCAATTCGGTATTGCGCTTGACGGAGGCGAGCGGTTTCAGGATTTTCTCGCGCTGGTGGCGGATTCATATATGAGCCGCTATCTCACGTCGTATGAGGCGTTCATTCCTATTATCGTTGCGTTGTCGGTGTTCCTTGCAGTAAAGTCGATGGGGTTTTTGTTCAGCAGGAGCGCAGTATTTTTCGCATGGCTTGTTATGAAAGTTCTGTTGGCGACCGGAGTGGTTGAGCGAAAAGCAGAGACGGTCGAAAAAGAAGTATTTATAGTATAAATACTTTGCATTACAAAGCGTCAGATTCGAGGCGCGCCGAGCATTGAAGCCGAAGCTGTACTTATGTAGTACTGCGAGGCAAGAAGCGGAGGCGGAACGAAGAAGATGATGTTTTGTGATGGAAAGTAGACAGATTATGGCAAAGAAAGATTTCTACGACATACTCGGAGTGCCGAGAGACGCGTCTGACGACGACATCAAGAAAGCGTATCGTAAGCTCGCTCACCAACATCATCCCGATAAGGCGGGAGGCGAGGAGGCGAAATTCAAAGAGGTCAACGAAGCATACCAAGTGCTCTCGCACAAAGAAAAACGCAAGCAGTATGATGCGTACGGGCATGCATTTGAAGGCGGCGGCGCGCCTCCGGGCGGCGGCGCGGGGTTTGGCGGGTTCCAATGGGATTTCGGCGGCGGAAACGGCGAAGGATTTTCCGATATTTTCGGGGATTTTTTTGGTTTTGGCGGGGGACGCGGCGCCCGACGCAAGACAAATCAAGGCGAAGATATTCAGGCATCATTGACCATCGAGCTTGAGGATTCCGCATTCGGACGCGAGAAAGAGATCAGCTTAAAGCGCGTGGTCGCGTGCGAACGGTGCCACGGGTCGGGTGCGGAGCCGAAATCAGAAACAATATCGTGCACTCACTGCAGCGGCACCGGAGAAGTGCGCAAGCAATTCCGCACGCCGTTTGGCACGATGGCGCAAAACTCCATATGTACGGAGTGCCATGGGCGCGGGAAAGTTCCGAAGCATAAATGCACCGCGTGCAACGGGCAAGGCATCAAACATGCCACCGATACGTTCACGGTAAAGATCCCGCAGGGGATCGATTCAGGCGAAGCATTTGGCGTGGCGGGGAAGGGCAATGCGGCGCCGTTTGGCGGCACCGTGGGTAATCTGTATGTTGCCGTTTCCATCGCGAAGCATCCGGTGTTCACGCGGCACGGGGACGATCTGCACATGAAAGCATCCGTCAGTATTTCACAGGCGGTATTTGGCGATAAAGTGGAAGTGCAGACGCTCCACGGCGCTATCAATTTGAAGGTTCCCGGTGGCATCCAGTCGGGTACGGTCATTCGCGTTGAAGGGAAAGGTATGCCCAAAAGAGCCGGCTACGGCAAGGGAGATCTGCTGGTGACCGTAAACATACATACCCCGACAAAACTTACCCGACGGCAGAAAGAATTGCTCGAAGAGTTGAAAAAAGAAAACCTTTAGCTTGTCCTCCTAACTTTTTGAACATATGTGGTATGTATACATCCTTAGGAGTGCAAAAGATAACAATTTGTATGTAGGCATGACAAATGACTTGAAACGGAGAGTAGAAGGTCATGATAGTGGGAAAGCATATGCGACACGCTTGCGTTCTCCATTTTCCGTGATATACTATGAGGCGCATTCCAATAAATATGATGCAGCGCAACGAGAGCAATTTTTGAAAACCGGCTGGGGAAAAGGTTGGATCAAGCGAACTCTCTCGCATTACTTTCGTTCAAAAAGTTAGGAGGATAAAGGGCCTATAGCTTAGTGGCAGAGCACCCGGTTTGCATCCGGGGGATTGGAGTTCGATTCTCCATAGGTCCACCATTAAATACAAAACCGCCGGTAACCGGCGGTTTTTATTTTTTACTTGAAAAATAACAGAAGAGCTGATAGATTTTAGTGATCCATATAACCTTGTTCTTTTACAGCCAACCAAATAAAGGAGGACGATATGCCGTTATGGACGCGTTGTATAAAAGAGCCAAAGAGAGATACCGATGGCGTTCGCATATCTGTGATGAGCCGGCATACGCTCGACGACGGCGTTACCCCGGATCCCGAAATAACGCCGGATATGTTTGATGAATGGCGGAAAGAACTTGGTCCGCCTCCTAAGCTCATCGGCCCGTATCGGCGAAAGGAAATATCTTGGGATGAGTTTGCGAAAAAATTCCGCGCATATCTCCTGCTTCCGCAGGGGGAATTGCTCTTGCGGCGCTTGATCAAGCGCGCCCGTATTTCTTCCGTTACTATTTTATGCGTGGAAGACGCGCCGAAGCAGTGTCATCGGCGATTGATAGCGGAACTATGCGCGGAGATCGACCCATCCTTAGAAGTGTATATAGAGTGACCGGGAGCGGTCACTCTTTTTTTTACGCATGTTTCACGGTACGATACCAGGGCAGCAGAGTATGATCGGACACGCTATGATAGATGAAAGAACAGCAAATCATCGTATATGGAAATAAATGAGAAGAAACTAACCTTGGCGATCGTGATAATTCCGACGGCATTCATCGGCGGCATGTTTCTGATGCAAAACGCTTTTGAAATGCCTGTCGTTGCAATTTCCATACCGCAACAAAAAGAAAAAGAGGCGGCGCCAACACCTGTTCTGGCACCGGAAATTTCGGCACTGGAGGAGGTTTCGGGAAAAGAGAAGCCGGAGTTGAAACAAAGTACAGGCGCCGAAGCTATAATTTCAGACAAGGTGCCTGATGTGATCGCGCCCTTGCGCGTCTTGCTCGATGTTCCTTTTACCGTACAAGCCCCTTTTGGCGGGTGGGCGGATGCGCGGCAGGATTACGGGTGCGAGGAGGCGTCTATTTTGATGGCGATGCGCTGGGTGCGTGGCGAGACGCTTACCCCGGCGCAGGCGGAACAAGAGATCATCGCCATATCAGAGTTTGAAAAAGAACGGTATGGAGATTTCCACGATACGTCCGCACAAGACACGCTGAAAGTGGTGAAAGCGTATTTCGGATATGAAAACGCGTTTGGTACATTCAAGGATATATCGCAACACCCGTCTTCTGATAAAATACCTCAACGGGACTGAATCCGCAATGACGCTTGCGCGGTCTGGTGTTGATGAGATATTCCGCCTGAGCAATTTCCTCGTCCGATACATCATCCCA
>JACRAK010000016.1 GCA_016234725.1 Candidatus Azambacteria bacterium
TGGCGCTCAAGTTCATCGGCATGAAGTATTCTTGCGTATTGGGGGCGGAGATGCCGTAGTTGGGCGGAGCATTGGGGGCGTCGAGCCATGCGGCAACCGAGATGCCGGCGGCCGAGGAGAACGCGAAGGCGATTATCGGAAACAGGAGGCGCAGTGATGAACGATACGTAAAGAAGCGAATGGACATGGGGGTATTTTAACACAATGCACTACTCGCGTACCATATCTATCTTTACTTTCGCAGAACCGTGCCTCTTTATAACGATACGCCCGTGTTCAACCGCAACAAGCGTAGATGGCGCGGATACGCGCCTCCCTGCATTCATATAAAAATCAGCCGCTTCGCCAAAATACCTTTTCGCTTCAGTGATGGTCGTGGCGGATGGCATCCCTTCGATATTCGCGCTTGGCGCGACCAACGGCCCGGTTTTTCGCAAAATCCGCTGTAATAAAGCGTTTTTCGGCATACGGAACGCAAGCGTTTTTGTACCTCTATGCACATATGCAAATTTTTTAAGCGGACATGGCAAGACAACGCTCACCTTTCCCGGCCATACTGTATTAAGAAATCGCTTTGTTTGCGCGTCCGCTTTCACGCCAAACCGCGTGAGATCGCGTAATGAAGAAATGAGAATAATACATGGTTTCTTTGGATCGCGCTTCCGAAGCCGATAGATGCGCGCCACCGCTTTTTGAGACAACGCGCATCCCACAAGGCCATACAGCGTATCTGTCGGCAAGACGCCTACGCCCCCGCGCATGAGAATCGCTATTACCTCTTTTTGCGAAGCTTTTTCCATAGTTCCATTGTACTCATACGCATAAAAAAGAAAAAGCCCGACACGTTTTCCGTGTCGGGCAGTTTGCGACGAGAATCATATAACCTCGTCAATAAGACCGAGAGTTTTTGCCTCATCGGCATAGATCGCCTTGTCGACAAGGCATATCCTTTTTATTTCTTCTACAGACATTCCGGTCTTTTCTGCATATATCGCGTACATAAACGCACGCTTCTTTGCGCTGTCTTCGATGATGGCGCGTATTTCTTTTTCGATATCGCCCATATCATCGAATTTCTTATCCATGCCGACAAAACCATTATGGATAAGGATCTGCGCATGCTTGAGCGCCTTCCGCGCGTGGCACCCCTGCAAGATAATCGATGCGGCAGAGTATGCTTTCTGCTGCACGATACCGGTAATTGGAGCGACCGAATGCCGAAGCATATCATAGATGCTCAATCCCGCATCTATGTTTCCTCCATTGCTGTTAATATACAGCATTATGGGAGCGTTGCTCTCCGCGTTCAGCGCGATGATCGCATCACCGATGCGCAGCGCTTCCTTTTCACTTACTCTTTCGCCCAAGTAAATGATCCTTTTTTTCAAAAGAACATCGTGAGTCCTCCCTTCCATACAACCTCCTTTTCTTTCATTTGGTTTTTTGGTATACTATACATACACTATATTTCTTTTACTGTCAAGGTACAGAAATATAGTGTAACGGTCGATTATTCATTTTTATATATAATCAAAAATATGGAACGCGAAAAAGCGATAGAAAGCGAAGAAGAAAAAGATGAGGATCGAGAGTTGGTCATAGGGGACAACCTCGAAGTAAAAACGAAAAAATTAGAAGAAATAGAGAAAAAATGGGATGAGCACGAAAAAAAAGATTAGCTAACAAAAACCCCGGCAATGCCGGGGTTTTTGTTATACTCTTGGAAAAACACCACCCGTTATGGGGTGGTGTTTTTTATTGCCTCGGTAAATAGTTCCGAAAGCGGAACGAGCCGATATCCTTGCTGCGTGAGCGCTATAATGACCTGCTCAAGCGCATCAGCATCGAACGTGCTGCCATCGCTTGCGGAGCCCAGGTGCATAAGCACGATGGCGCCCGGCTTTGCTTTTCCGATCACCCGCGCGGCGACAAATGACGCGTCACGCCCGTCTTTTCTCCCCTGCCACCCGAGCGAATCCACCGTCCACCGCACCGCCACATAGCCGCGCTCATTCGCCAACGCTATCTTCTCTTTGGTCGGTGCGCCGTACGGGAACCGAAAGAACGGAACGAGCTTCGCGCCAAGCGCCTCGGCCGCCCGCTCCATGCCTTCCATTTCCGCTGTCGCTTCTTCATGTGAGATCTCGGAGAAATTTTTATGCGTCGCGGTGTGGTTCGCGATCTCGTTGCCGCTATCCGTGATTTTTCTTACGATGTCGGGAAATTTCCCGATAAAGTTCCCGGTAAGAAAAAACGTGGCGCGGATGCCATTGGCGGAGAGTATTTTTATTATATCTTCCGCGCCCTCGGCGTTTCCTCCCCCGTCGAACGTAAGCGCAATAAGTTTTTCGCTCACCGATACCGTCTCCACGTCCTTTCCTTTGAACTTCTCAAGAATGGCCGCATGCGGAACAGAGGACGGCGCAACCGCTTCTTTTTCGGGTACGGAAACTGCGTGCTCTTTTTGCGGAGCAATAATAGATGAAACTTCCGCGCACTTTTTCAGTGCGAATATCCCCTTGCCGCAATTGCCTTGCGCGGATTTAAAAAACAAAAGCGCGCCGGCAGCAACGAATGCGCCGATAAATAAAAAAGAAAGGAAAAAAATATTTTTTCGCGTCATTCTATTTCAAAGCTTACGCCGCCGCCCGAAAGAAGCTCTTGCAAGATATCATCAGGTACAGGAACGGCGGCGCGTACGGGGCTTATGCCCGGATAGCGCCACGCGGTGATGACGCGCAACTTCGGCTTGCCTGTTTTTGTTTTCACTTTCAGCGGCTGATACATCACCCA
>JACRAK010000017.1 GCA_016234725.1 Candidatus Azambacteria bacterium
CCTGCCGTCGACCTCCCGCGAGACCGAGCTCTTGTTCCTGCCAATCTCATGCGCTATTTCCGTGATGGTTTTGCCGTCTTTGCGCCATCTCACCTCGATAATGCTCCGTTCGCGCAGGGTGATGGGGTTTTTGCCCAGCCTGCGCCTTGTAGTTGTTTTCTTCATACTCGTCTAGTATACCTAAACGAGCGTTGCAATTAATTCTTGAACTCACGTTACATGTAATTGACATGTATTTTTTGATATGGTACTACAACAGCAAATGGCGTCCTTTGACAATAACGAAACGTATTTCCCCTATGAAAAGGAGGGTGAGACCATGGTGCGGATCGTCGAAAATGATGATAAGGAGAGAAGGTGGATGGAGTGGGCTATATCACATATGTGTCGGAACGGAAGCGAAGCCTTTTTTGTAAATGCTGAACGCATATCAGAAAAGATCGTAACAATGGTGCAGGGTACAGAATGTCCCATTGTATTGTATGCGCGGGGAAGGTGGAGCGCTCTCCCGGATGAAAGAAAGAGGTTGGTGTTTCCTCTTCTTTCTCGTAACAATGTTGGCACTGTTTTTGGATATCCATTTTCCCTTCTCGAGCTGTATCATGTGTATCATGCGCTTGAAGAAGGAAGCGCGGTTAATAATAATTTCGCTGTTCTTGCTATACGCGGGAGCGTGATACAGAAGCTTCGCGGACTTCTTGCGACGATACGGTCAGAGCAAGAAAAAATAGGTGCTGTGTGTCATATCGAGAAAACATTTGGCATTCGCGTGAGAGAAAGCGAGATCCGCAAGGAGATCAAGGAGGCTGCGGGCATTGATGCCCCATCGTTGGCTCCTCCTATACCCGAGGTGATTGTCGAAGGAGTTTTTTGCGATGCAGAAGGGTCCTTATTTACGCATTTGAATGAAGTAAATAACGAGACGGTGAAGTCGCTCTACGCCTACGAAAGAGATAAAAAAGTTGTAGTGCTATGGACGGATGGAGATATTGAAAATGCGCAGAACGCTCTTTCGGCAAAAAACATAAAAAATGCCGAAGGGAAAGATTATGTCGTTATATATAAACGGCATTATGCGGGGCGGCGCGTTGAGCTTGTGATCGATTCCCATCCGGATATGAAGGCATTTCAAAAAAAGTATCGTATATTTCCGGAAAGATATATACGGAAATAAAAAAGCGGCGCTCAAAAGCGCCGCTTTTTTCCTGCTTGCACTCGGTGAGGTATTGGTGGATGATACGGGCATGAGAATCATTGCGCATCTCGACATGGATGCTTTTTTTGCCGCTATAGAGGAGCGGGATAATCCGCGGTTTCGCGGTATGCCTATCGCGGTGGGGTCTGACCCCAAAGGCGGGCAGGGGCGCGGCGTCGTGGCGACGGCAAATTACAAAGCGCGCGAGTACGGCATTCATTCCGCACTTCCCATTTCAAAAGCGTGGCAGTTTTCGGAGGAGGCGCGCCAGCGCGGCAAACCCGCGGTGATATTTTTGCCGCCGAATTTCGAGCGATATACCGAAGCATCAGAACATATCATGAAGATCATACGAGCGCATGCGTCGCTCGTGGAGCAGGCGAGTGTGGACGAAGCATATGTTGACCTGAGTTTTTCGGGCTCATTTGCAAAAGCTGAAAAGATATGCCGCGCCATAAAAGAAGAAATACAAGCAAAAGAGAAAGTGACCGCGTCCGTAGGCATCGGGCCTAATAAGCTTATCGCAAAAATAGCATCGGGGTTTCAAAAGCCGGACGGGCTTACGATAGTGGAAGAGGGAAATGCCGAAGCATTTTTGGAGCCGATGTCGGTGCGCGCCATTCCCGGCATCGGGCCGAAAACAGAATTATTGTTCACCGCGCGCGGTGCAAAAACAGTACGAGACCTTAAAAAGTTTTCACGCGAGGAGCTGGTGGAGCTGACGGGAAAGTGGGGCGCGGAGTTGTATGAAAAGATACGCGCTCGCGACGAAACGCCGGTGGTAGAGGAATACGAGGTGAAGTCGATCGGCGAGCAGGAAACGTTTGCCGAGGACACCAAAAGCGCCGAGCTTATTTTCGAGCGGCTTTCTATGATGTGTAAAAACATCATGGCGCGTCTCGCGGGCGATGGGTTTCGTACGTTCAAAACGGTCGTCATCACCGTTCGCTTTACGGGATTCGAAACAAAGACGCGCACGCATACTTTTTCCAATCCTCAGCGCACGGCAAAAGCACTTCAAACGGAAGCGTTTCGCCTCATACTGCCGTTCCTTGATGCGCGCGAAAATCCGAAAGGAAAGCTTATCCGCCTTATCGGTGTACGCATTGAGAAGTTAGGGTAATTTTTTTTGAGGTTTACCCTCCAAAGTTTTTGCACAAATAATAAGCCGCATGTTTTTCGAGGTATTTTTTTATATGATTTCATGGATGAGGTGTTGTGATGTTATTTTCTAGTGCAAAAATTTAGGAGGGTGAATAACTCTGTGTATAAAGATGTGTGCAAACCGTTGATAATGGGTATACTATTAATAAGAAGATTATTAGTAAATACATTACTTCCATGGCAACACACTATATATGCAACGAGTGCGGAGGCGTGTCTGATCGCGCGGGCATGTGTCAGACAGGCAGGTGTTATTTGTACGGGAAGCCCCTGCGAGAATGCCATTGCACCGACGGCAAGCATGGCGTCCCCGAAGAGATAGAAATAAAAGATGTTGAGGATATCTTGAAGAAAGACGAGGAGTAATCAGCGTATTTTGCCGCCCTCGTGAGTTCAAGAATTAATTGCAACGCTCGTTTAGGTATACTAGACGAGTATGAAGAAAACAACTACAAGGCGCGGGCTGGGCAAAAACCCCATCACCCTGCGCGAACGGAGCATTATCGAGGTGAGATGGCGCAAAG
>JACRAK010000018.1 GCA_016234725.1 Candidatus Azambacteria bacterium
ACCTCCTCGACTGTTGCCCCCAGCGCGAGGGCGATTCGCTGGGCAGTTTCAAGACTCGGCCGCTTTCGGCCGGTCTCATACCGGCTGATCGCCGTGTTGTGCCGAAATCCCAGAATCCGTGCGAGCTGATACTGTGTCAGCCCATTCTTGATTCGGAGATCTCTCAGCCGTATATTCGTTGGTGTTGTTTTCATATTTGTTAGCTAATAGACCTCTATAGTCATATTAAGCAATTTTGCTTAACTGGTCAAGAATACCACCTGTGGATAAGCAAAGTTGCTTAATGTTTACTAATTTGCTATACTTCACTTAACAGGTCGCAAGCAATTGATTAAGCAAAAACAACAAATATGTCATTTGGCTCATATCTAAAACAGCAGAGGGAATCGAATAATTGGACTATAAAAGAGCTGGCGGAACGGCTCGGTTTTTCATCGAGCTATATCAGCCAGCTGGAGAACGGGGCTCGTGTCCCATCTCAGAAACAGCTGGCCACTTTCGCTAAGGCCTACCAACTCCCCGAAGAGGAAGTGAGGAAGCGTTGGACCGAAGGCAAAATCCAGCAGGTGAGCATGGAGAGCAATTATAAATTCGACATCAAAGGTGTCGGAGAGAAGCGTGTACACGAGGCCGCAAGCAAGCTCGAGCAAGGACTTGAAGACTTGAAAAATTCTTTTTCTGTTGACGGTCACTTCAAATTGCCGGTGCTCGTAGTGATCCCCATCGATGATCTCGACGGTCATCTGAGTCGAACAAATGAGTTTGTGTTACTCCCCAAAGATGGAGTGCCGTCCGGTCACCGAGTATTCGGACTCCGGGTATCCGACCTCACACTTCCCGATGCCGGTATTCTCACCGGAGACTTCATCATCCTCGACGCTGATGCACCTCCGAAGAATGGAGACATCGTGATCATGAATACACCGGACGGTCTGGCGATGACCTACTACCACGAACGAGGCGATCATCTTGAGCTCCGGCCTGAGAAGGAAGGATTCAAAAAGACCTACCATCTCAAGGAGAGCAAGATGATAGGTCGGCTGGTGTATCACATTAAAAAGTATTAGCGAACAGGGCTCTCCGCAAGGTGAGCCCTGAAGTTATTTTAGCAACATAGTAATAAAGTAAAGGTCAAAAAATTATAAACAATTTCTAAAATCACATGACAAACTATTTAGTCTACGGCCGTGTCTCTACCTCTCGTCAGGCCGAACGAGAACTCAGTATCCCGGCGCAGGTCAAGGCGTGCCAAAAGTACGGAATGGATCACCACTGGAATCTTGCACCAGATGGTATCTACGAAGAGAAGGGTGAATCGGCTCGGACGGTCGAACGCCCACAGCTTCAGAAAATGCTTCACCGGGCAAAGACCGATGCCAAGATCGATGTCATCTTGATGCACAAGCTTGATCGTATGTGTCGCAACGTTGCCGACTATGCGGCGATCAAGATGATGCTTAAGAAGCACGATGTTCGATTGATCTCGGTGGTCGAGCAATTCGACGAATCCTTTTCCGGAGAGCTCGTCGAGAACATCATGTCCTCAATCGCTCAATGGACGTCCCAGAACATCAGCTGGGAGGTCAGGAAGGGGCTCAAAGAGGCCGTAGAGCGTGGCAGATTTCCCGGTGTCGCACCGCTCGGGTATCTGAACGATAAGAAGACCAAGTCTCTTATAGTCGATAATATCCGGGCCCCGTATATCAAGCTGGCATTCGAGCTCTACGCCACCGGCAAGTATTCATACGAGTCTTTATCCGCTGATCTCAATAAACGTGGTTTACGCACTCGTGGTGGCAAATTGGTGGGTCGCAAGACGCTTGAGCACATTCTCGCCAACTCACTTTACTACGGTCTTATAAAAACCAGATCCGCAACTTGTCAGGCAAACTTTCCACCGTTGATCACAAAGAAAGTCTACGACGATGTTCAGGAGAAAATCCAGCACAATAATCACTACGCTGACCGGTCTCGCAAACACGCTTATACGCTTTCCGGATTCATGCGCTGTTCTGATTGCGGTTCAATGTTTTGTGGCCAGACGCAAAAGGGTCATCTCTACTACTCCTGCAGTCATTGGAAGGATAAGAATTGTCCGGAACGCAAATACATGCGCTGGGAGCTGGCCGAGGATCAGATCGCAGGTCATCTTTCCCGTGTGCATTTGCCGGATAAGTTTAAGAAGGTCTTGGATGCTTACTTCCAGCACTTTGCCAAAGAGCGTCTATCTCAGGAGGAACGTGAGCGCAAGAGTCTCAAACACGAGCTGGTCAGGGTGCAACAGCAGATCCGCAACATTGTCGTGGATCGTTCCAAGCGCATCATTGATGCCGAAGTGTTTGTAAAGATTCAGGATGAGCTTTTGAGAGAGAAAGAGATGTATCAGGATCGCTTGGCAATACTTGAGGGTAAGTCAGACAAATTCGTGCAGAAATTCAACGAGCTACTAGACTTCACGGATCATGCAGAGAAAGTTTTCCATACCAGTGGTAGCTACCAGAAGCGCACGATCATGAAGCTTTGTTTCGATGGGTTCATCGTCAAAAATCAAAAACTGACGCCCATTTGGACGCCAGTCTTTGATATCTTGATGGACTTACAAAGTCCGACTCAAGTTTCCAACATCGAGCCGCCTAAGCCTCCGAAAGGCTCGAAAAGCCTTGCAGTTGCTACGGTTCAAAGTTGGAAATCTGGCGGGCCGGACGGGATTCGAACCCGCGATCTTCTCCGTGACAGGGAGACGCGATAACCGGGCTTCGCTACCGGCCCATACATATTTGTTTAATTCTCAAGTACCAGCAGCAGGGATCGAACCTGCGACCTAGCGCTTATGAAACGCTCGCTCTACCACTGAGCTATGCTGGCAAGGGCCAGGCACTATCATTCGATCTTGTTGCGGGGGCTGGATTTGAACCAGCGACCTTCGGCTTATGAGACCGACGAGCTACCAGGCTGCTCCACCCCGCTATAGTAAAAACGAATGTAATTTTACTATAAAAAAATGGATTGCGCAAGGCAGAGAGATTTGAAGCGAGGCTGCTACGCGCTTGCGAGGTATTCTTGTATTTTCTCTGCGACGGTCTTAAAGATCGTTGTGAACTTTTCCTCGTCTGACTCAAGGAGGGTGATGCGGAATCCGGACAGGGAGGAATTGAATCCGGAAAGCGGCACGACACAGATGCCGGTTGAAGCCATGAGGTAATACACGAACCGCTTATCGGGCAAAAACCCGCTCACCTTATCTTTTACGAATTTTTTCGCTTGTTCGTTTGCAATGGCGAGCGTTTGTCGTTCATTCAGTACGCCGTCTTCAAATACCACCGACATATAGAACGCGCCTGCCGGCTTGGGCGCGATGATGCCGCGTACATTTTTGAGGATCGTATGCGCGAGCTCGGCGCGCTTGTTATATTGTGCGCTTTTTTCTTTCAGGTGCTCGGCATATCGAGGGTCGGCCATTATTTTTGGGATAACTGCTTGCGGGAGCGTGGTGGAGCACACCTCAAGCATTTTCGCGTCCACGATGCTTTTTATGTATTTTGCAAATACCGCGTCTTTGTCTTTGTTATACACCTCTATCCACCCGCACCGCGCGCCCGGCCACGGGAATTCTTTGGAAATGCCGCGCATGGCGATCGCCGGCACGCCGTCGATCACTTTCGCGATAGGTGTCATCGCTTCCTTTTCATAGGCGATATTGGAATAGATCTCGTCTGAAACGATGAAAAGGTCGTGCTCTTTCGCGATGGCGACGATCTCTTCCAGCACATGCTTAGGGTACACCATGCCCGTTGGGTTGTCTGGGTTGATGATGAGAATGCCCGAGATGGCCGGGTTGTACCGCACTTTGTTTCTTAGCTCATCAAGGTCGGGGAGCCAATCGTGTTTTGGGAGAAGGGAGTAGGTGATGTGCGCGGAGTCGGCGTGCGCCGCTTCGGCAGACGAGTGCGTGGAATACGCGGGCGAGGGGCCGATGACGCGCGCTTCGCGGTTGAGGTTGGTGTATACCTTTGAAATGGCATCGCCCAGCCCGTTGAAAAAGAGTATATCGTCGGGCGTGATGTGCGCGCCGCCGTTTTGGTTCCGTTGACCAGCGAGAAATTCTCGTGTTGCCAAAAGCCCTTTGGTGGGGCAGTAGCCGAAGCTTGTGTCGAGCTCGACCTCATTTTTCACGATCTCTTTGATCCACGCAGGGATCTTTTCGCCTTTCGCGACGGGGTCGCCGATGTTTTCCCAGAAGATCTTCACGCCGTATGACTCGAGTGTTTCCGCGTCGGCAACGATGCCGCGTATTTCGTACGTAAGCTCTTCCGCCCCCGAATGGACTATGTTGTTGCGCATATCTCCAATGGTAGCACAAAGTAACTTCGCACTACAAAACGCCATCTTCTTCGTTCCGCCTCCGCGTCTTGCCTCGCAGTACTATACAGTACAGCTTCGGCTTCAAGGCTCGGCGCGCCTCGAATCTGACATTTTGTAATACGAAGTAAGATTTTTTAGAAGCCCCTTCCGTTCCCCGCTTTTTTCGTCTTGGCATGGCGGGGTATTTGCGATAGTATGAATGCATGGTGTCGCGCTTACTATTTCTCGGCGTGTGCGTGATGGGTGTGGCGGCGCTTGGCTCTTTGGGATTTTTTCTTCTGCTGGTGAACCCGGAGTATCTCGGTTTTTCGGGATTCCTCCTTTTTTATCTTTCCTTGTTCGTCGCGCTGTGGAGCTCGTTTTTCATTCTCGGGGAGCGATTTCTACAACACCATAGAGGCAAGTGGAGATATGCGCTGGCGCGGCGGAGCGCGCTTGCGGCGTTCGTTGCGACGGGGAGCGTCACGCTTGCGCAGATGAATTTTTTTTCCGGGTATTCGCTTGTGGCGCTCGCGGGCGCCGCGCTTGTTGCAGAATATTGGTTTGCGAGAAGGTAGTATCGAGATGAGTTCTATGCACATCGATTTGAAACAATGTGAACACATACAAAAAGAAGCGGCTCTTGAGCTTGCGCGTATCGCGTCGCGCGAGGCGCTTGAACAGCTTCGGCTGAAATATTTCGGGAGAAAAGAAGGCGCGCTCACGGCGGTGCTTCGCTCGCTGAAAGACCTTAGCGAGGAAGAAAAAAAAACGATAGGCCGCGCGGCGCATGAAACCAAACTATACCTTGAAGACGCGCTCGCCAAAAAAGAGCAAGCCCTCATTGAAGCGGAGCTCCATGACCAACAGCGCAAAGAAAAGATAGACGTGACCGCGCCGGGCACGCGGGTGCTTGAAGGCCATTTGCATCCGCTGACCCAGCTTATCGCCAAAGCATGCGATATTTTTACCGCGATGGGGTTTGCGGTCGTGGAAGGGCCGGAGGCGGAAACGGAGCGGTATAATTTCGACGCGCTCAATGTGCCCAAAGATCATCCGGCGCGGGATATGCAAGACACCTTTTGGCTTGAAGCGCCCGGCATGCTCCTGCGCACGCAGACAAGCTCGGTGCAGATCCGGTATATGGAAACGCACCAGCCGCCGTTTCGCATCGTTGCGCCCGGTCGCGTGTTCCGGAACGAGGCGACCGACGCGACGCACGAAGCGCAATTTTATCAGCTTGAAGGGCTGATGGTGGGAAAAGACGTTTCGCTTGCCAACGCCAAGGCGGTGCTCGAAGTGTTCTTTCAGCGCCTGTTGGCGAATAAGAAGATAGCGGTCCGTTTCCGGCCGAGCTATTTTCCATTTACCGAGCCGTCCGTGGAGGTAGACGTGACGTGTTTTAAATGTTTCGGCAAGAAATGCGCGGTGTGCAAGCGCACGGGGTGGCTTGAAGTGGCGGGTGCGGGCATGGTGCACCCCACAGTGCTTGCGAACGTCGGCATCGATGCGCGAGAGTGGCAGGGGTTTGCATTCGGCGTCGGGCTTGATCGCATCGCGATGGTGCGCTACGGCATCGATGATATCCGCCTGATGTACGGCGGCGACATGCGGTTTTTGAAGCAATTTTAAGTCATGAATCGTGAAGCATGAATCGTGAAACATTCACTCAAGAAGGTTTCAAGTTTCAGGTTTCAAGATTTAAGTTTCATGAAAGTAAGTTATAAGTGGCTTCAGGAATATATAGCGAAGAAATTGCCGACGCCCGAAAAAACGGCGGCGCTTTTGACGATGCACGCGTTTGAAGTGGAAGGGATCGAGAAAGCGAAGGGCGACGCGGTGCTTGATATAAAAGTGCTTCCGAATCGCGCGCACGATTGTCTTTCGCATTATGGGATCGCGCGGGAGCTCGCGGCGATCGTAAAAACCGAAGCGAAACACGCGCTCATAAAAATGAAAGAGCAAAAAAAAGTGAAAGCGAAAGACGGTTTGAAAGTTGCCGTACGTGAGCCGGAACTGTGCGCGCGATACACCGCGCGGGTCATCTACGGCGTGAAAATTGCGCCGTCGCCAAAATGGCTCGTAGAGCGGCTAGAGGCGCTTGGCCAGCGGAGTATCAATAATATTGTGGACGCGACCAATTATGTGATGCTGGCGCTTGGTCAGCCGCTCCATGCGTTTGATCTTGATGCGGTTGCCGGGCGTACGATCACGGTGCGCAAAGCCCGCGCCGGCGAAACGATCACGACGCTCGATGGCGACGCGCTCACGCTCACTGTTGCTGATCTGGTGATCGCCGACATGGAAGTGCCGCTTGCGATCGCGGGCGTCAAAGGAGGGAAGAAGGCGGAAGTTACCGTGCGCACGGTGAACATCGCGCTTGAGGCGGCGACGTTCGATGCGGCGACGGTGCGAAAAACATCGCGGCGACTGAATGTGCGCACTGAATCATCTATTCGGTTCGAGAACGGCCTCTCGCCGGCGTTGCCGCCCGAAGCGCTCGATATGGTTGCGGCTTTAATTGTCGCGCTCGCGGGCGGCGAAGTCGCTTCAGGCATGCTTGACGCGCACGGCAAACTCCCTGTGCCGCAGACGGCGCTGTTCACCGCCGAAGGTATTAACAAATTGCTTGGCACAGATATCGCTGAGAAAGAAATGCTCCTCACCCTTAAGCGGCTCGGGTTTACGATACAAAAGACCGCGAAGGGCTTTCTGGCGACCGCACCCAAAGAGCGGCTTGATGTCGCGCATCAGGCGGATATCGCCGAAGAGATCGCGCGCATGCACGGGATGATGGATATCGCATCACTGCTTCCCGAAAGCACGCTTATTCCCGCAGAACAAAATAACAGCATCGTCACGGCAGACAACATACGTACCGCGCTCGCCGCGCTCGGACTTTCAGAAACATACAACCGTTCATTTATCGGCGCGCGGCATATGGGCTATTTTCATGAGCGATACGCAGGCGCGGCGGCTGTCGCAAATCCGCTTTCGGACGATCAAAAATATCTGCGGCCGTCGCTGTTGTTCGGGTTGCTTGATAATGTCGCGGAGAACTTCAAGCATGAAAAAGCGGTGCGGCTGTTTGAAGTGGGCAACATATTCGCGCTTAAAGATACGCGCGGCGTGCACGAACGAACGATGGCAGCGGGGGTGATCGCGGCAAAAGGAAAAGGGAAAAACGGCGACCGTGCGCTGTTTTACGAAGTAAAAGGCATCGTGGACGCGTTGCTTGAGCGACTGGGCATTGATGATGCGTGGTATGACGATTACTTGCCGTCACCTGAATACTCCGATGAGCGGTTCTGGCATCGCGGCAGAACGGCAGACATAAAGGTGGGTGATGCGACGATCGGCGCCGTCGGCGAGGCCGCACCCGCGCTGCTCCATCTCTATGACATCCATGAGCGCGTCGCGCTGTTTGAGCTTGATCGTGCGAAGCTATCAGAGCTTGCGCAGGAGAAGCGCGCATATCAGCCGATCATAAAATTTCCTGCTATAGAACGCGACATCGCGGTGGTGGTGCCGGCAGAAACGAAGATCGACCGCGTGCAGTATGCGATAGAAACCGCAGGCGGCGAATTGCTTTCAGACAGCGATCTTTTTGATATTTATGAGGGAGAGAATCTCGACGCGGCGCAGAAGAGCTTGGCGTTTCATTGTATATTCCAGTCGGCCGTCCGCACGCTGACCGACGAGGAGGTGAACGACGCGTTCAAAAAAATAACCGCCGCGCTTATCAGTGAAGAATGGGACGTGCGGTCGTAGCTTATACTTGTTTTTGATGGCTGAGAGCGTCCCTTGGCGGATGCTTTTTTATATAGACAAACAACGGTAAAATCTGCTAAAATAACCCCACATGGCAAAGGAAGCAAAAGGCGGAAAAACACAGAAAGATCCTCGGTATTCAGCTGAGGATATTTACGTATTGGAGGGGCTTGAGCCGGTCAGAAAACGGCCGGGGATGTACATCGGTTCCACGGGGCCCGATGGGCTGCACCATTTGGTGTGGGAAATTTTCGATAACTCGCGCGACGAGGCGATGGGCGGCTATGCGACGCAGATCGAGGTTGCATTGCTCCCGGGGAACGTGATACGCGTGGCGGACGACGGGCGCGGCATCCCGGTGGATATTCACCCGAAAACAAAAGTGTCCGCACTTGAAACGGCGATGACGACGCTCCATGCGGGCGGAAAGTTCGGCGGCGAATCGTACAAGATCTCCGGCGGTCTGCACGGCGTGGGCGCATCGGTGGTGAACGCGCTTTCCACATGGCTCAAGGCGGAGGTGCATCGCGACGGCGGAAAGCATTTTCAAGAATATAAACAAGGAAAGCCGAAGGCGAAAGTGAAGAAAGTTGCTTCGTCAAAAAAGCGCGGTACGATCATTACGTTCTCGCCCGACCCGGAAATTTTTAAAGAGATCGCGTTCGACTTTCAAAAGATAAAAGACCATCATCGCCAGCAGGCGTTTTTGGTAAAAGGGATGCGGGTGCGCATTATTGATGCGCGGGAATATAAAGGAAAGATCAGCGAGGACGTGTATTACATCGACGAGCTCCACCTGCCCGTACCGTCATATGCGTTCTATTTCGAAGGCGGTATCCTTTCGCTGGTACGGCATCTCAATAAAGACGAGGAAGTCCTGCACGATGCTATTTTTTACGTTGATAAACAAGCCGACGGCGTATTCGTGGAGGCGTCGCTCCAATATCTCACCGATATCACGGCGCGCGAGATCAGCTTTGCGAATAATATCCATACGCCCGAGGGCGGCATGCATCTTACCGGCTTCCGGTCGGCGCTCACGCGGGTGCTCAATGATTACGCGCGCAAAAATAATATATTGCGGGAGGCGGACGATAATCTTTCCGGTGAAGACGTGAGAGAAGGGCTTACCGCGGTGATATCGGTGAAGATCCCGAATCCGCAATTTGAAGGACAGACGAAAGCAAAGCTCGGCTCGCCCGAAGGAAGGACGGCGACGGAATCGGTGATAGGCGAGGCGCTTGCGTATTTCTTGGAAGAACATCCGCAAGACGCGCGGCGCATCATTGAAAAATGCGTATTATCGCAGAAGGCGCGCAAGGCCGCTAAAGCGGCGCGCGAAACGGTGCTTCGCAAGGGTATTCTTGAAGGGATGACCTTGCCGGGCAAGCTCGCTGATTGTTCGTCGCGCGATCCGGAAGAATCGGAATTGTATATTGTTGAAGGAGATTCGGCCGGAGGTTGTTTTGATGGGGATACAAAGATCGCGCTTACCGATGGTAGGAATATCACCATGAAAGAGTTAACGCAAGAACACGGAGAAGGAAAGAAAAACTACTGTTATACAATAATGCAGGATGGCACGATCGGGATCGGTGAGGTGAAAGACCCAAGAATAACAAAAAAAGAGGCCGAGGTAGTGGAAGTAATGCTTGACAGTGGGGAAAACATCGTGTGCACCCTTGACCATCGTTTTATGTTGAGAAATGGAGAGTATAAACAAGCTCAGCATCTCGTAAAAGGGGACGCACTGATGCCGTTCAGGCGGCAGTATTCGCGGATAGGAAAGAGGATCACCATAGAAGGGTATGAATTGGTATTTGATCCGAGAGAACTTCGATGGATTTTTACTCACATGTTATCTGATAGGCATAATATCGCCCGAGGTGTATACCTCGAAAGTCATGGCGCGCACAAGCATCATCTTGATTTCAATAAGCACAACAACAACCCTGACAACATCACCCGGCTTACGAAAGATGAGCATCTTCAATTGCACCGGCAATTCGCGGCAAAAACACTGCATCGCCCCGAGGTTTTTGAGAAACTAAAAGTATTACGCAGGAATCCGGAATTCAGAGATAAGATAAAAAGAGCGATGCTGTCTCCGCGTATGAGGAGTGTGTTGAGCGCAAGAGCGAAGAAGCAATGGGAGAACGAAGAGTACAAAAAGTTCATGGGCGAGAAATTTCTTGAGTTTTATCGCACGCATCCGGAGTATCGTGAAAAAAATAGCGCGCTTTTATTCGAGGCGCAACGAGCATACTGGAGTAAAGAAGAAAATAGGAAAAAACACGCCGAACGAGTGCGGCGCTATTTCGAGGCGCATCCAGATTTCAAAGAAGCGTTCTCTGAATTTTCCAAGAAACAATGGCAAAATGAAAATCTTTTGGCATGGCGTTCAGAGAAAACAAAGGAGCAGTGGACGCAAGAGTTCAGGAAAAAAAGAAAAGAAGCATATAACAAGACCTATCGAGAAAAGGGATTAACGGTGTTGCGAAGGGTATTTGAACAACAGGGAAGTCTTAACGAGGCGGCGTATAATGATGAGCGAAAAAAACTGCGCGACAGGAGTGTTCTGCGTTTGTCTACCTTGGTTGAGCGGTTTTTTGATAATGACAAAGAAAGATTGAAGGAAGCGGTACGCAACTTTAATCACAAAGTTGAGGCGGTGACGCAATTACGCAAGAAAATCGATGTATACGACTTTGAAGTGCCGGGGACGCATAACTTTGCACTTTCAAGCGGCGTTTTTGTGCATAACAGCGCCAAACAAGGGCGCGACAGGCGTTTTCAGGCTATTTTGCCGCTCAAAGGGAAGATCTTAAATATTGAAAAAGCGCGGCTCGACAGGATGCTTACGTCGTCCGAGATCAAAGCGCTTATCATTGCGCTTGGGACGGCGATCGCGGATGAGTTCGACGCGGCGCGGCTTCGGTATCATCGGGTCATCATCATGACCGATGCGGATGTGGACGGCGCGCATATCCGCACATTGTTGCTCACGCTTTTTTATCGGTATTTCGCGCCATTGATCGACGCGGGCAATATTTATATCGCGCAGCCGCCGCTCTATCGTATTCAATCAGGCAAGGCGGTGAAATACGCGTATTCCGATAAAGAAAAAGAAGGGATCGTTGGCGAGTTTGCCACAGCGAAACAAGGACAGCGCGCCGCGAAATCAAAAAAGGAGGCGAAAGGAGAAAAGGAAGAGGCCGCAGAGGAAACGGAAGAGGAGGCGGCAGAGGAAAAAGGAGAGGAAAAAGTGCGCGGTGTTTCCATTCAGCGGTACAAGGGTCTTGGTGAAATGAATCCCGACCAGCTGTGGGCGACGACGATGGACCCCACGCAACGGATGGTGAAGCGCGTGATGGTCGCCGATGCGCAGGAAGCCGATAAGATATTCAGCGTGCTGATGGGCTCGGATGTGCTGCCCCGCAAGCGATTTATCCAGGCGCATGCAAAAAATGTCAAAAATCTCGATGTCTAAATTATTTTCATTCACAGGAATTCTTTTGCTTGTTCTTGTGATGGGCGGTGTTTTGATGTTTGCGTTTTCCGGTGCGTATGCCGCTCCGTGCCCTAAAGATGGTCCTGTCCCCCCGGGAGGGTGTGAAATTATCAACCCCCTGGGGTCAACCGATACCATTCCCGCGCTTATCTGCGTGTTTATTGATCTGTTGGTGACGAAATTGATGCCGCCGATCATGGTGTTGCTTGTGTTGTGGGCGAGCTTCCTTTTGTTGACGGCGGTCGGCCAGCCGGCAAAGATGGTGCAGGCGCGCAGCATGCTCGTATACGCCATCATCGGCGCGGTGATCATTATCATGGCTGCGCCCCTTGTATCGCTTGTGGGGAGCGCGGTGGGCGGCGGCATCACCGTTCAACCGTGTAATCCAGCGAATGCGATCGCAACTGCGATAGACGTTTTGGTGAACATCATCAACTGGTTCTCATGGCTGCTCGCGATCCTTTCGGTGGCGATGGGGTTGTACGCGGGACTTTTGTATATGACCGCCAAAGGAGAGCCGCAAAAGGTCGCCACGGCAAATAACGTGCTGGTATACACCGTGATCGGCGTTGTGGTGGCGATACTTGCATTCAGCATCAAAGCGATCATCAATATTTTATTGTTCCGTAAGGCGGGTTGACCCCGTCAGAGCCTTTGACACGGCAACATATGGAGCAAGAGAGAGCCGCCTTACGGCTTGTGCTCGTTGAGAGAGAATGCCCGATATAACTTGTAACGGGGTTGACCCTCCTAAATTTTTGCACAAAAACAGCTTCCTAAGCGATTCCATGCTGTTGCAATATGAGAATTGGGGCAGATGTGCGCCCTGTATCCTGCACATGAGTGCAAAAACTTAGGCGGGTTGACTTTTCCGTTGCTCTTGGGGTATGATGCCTGCGTGCCCTTCGGGGCTTTTTTGATATGAAAGATACAGTATTGAACATATTTGGAAGTGCAACGGCATTCTTGCGCGACGTGCGGTCGGAGCTTAAGAAAACAAGCTTTCCTTCACGACGCCTCACGACGCAGAATACGATCATCGTGATCGTATTTTCTTTGGCGATCGCCGCATTTCTGGGAGGGCTTGATATGCTGTTTTCGTATCTTTTAGCGCAATACATTTTCTAGATCATGAGCAAGCAAGCGATGCAACAGGGGAAGAACTGGTACGCGATCCACACCTATGCGGGGTATGAGGACGCGGTCGCGCGCAATCTGAAGCAGCGCATCGAATCCATGGGAATGGAAGACAAGATATTCTCGGTGGTCGTGCCGAAAGAAAAAAAGATCAAGATCAAAAATGGCAGGCGGCAGGTGATCGAAGAGAAGATCTATCCGGGTTATGTCCTCGTGGAAATGGTGGTGACGGATGACTCGTGGTACGTGGTGCGCAACACGCCGCGGGTAACGGGGTTTGTGGGTTCGGGCACCACGCCGACGCCGCTCGCGCAGACAGAGATCAAGTCCTTGCAGAAACGCATGGGTGTGGAAGAGCCGAAATATAAAATGGATGTGGCGTCTGGCGATGCGGTGCGCATTACCGACGGGCCGTTCAAAGAATATGACGGGAAAGTTTCGGATGTTGATGAAGAGCGCGGAAAGGTGAAAGTACTGGTATCACTGTTCGGGCGCGAAACGCCGGTGGAGCTGGATTTCTTACAGGTTAAAAAAATATAACATCATGAAACGTGAAGCATGAATCGTGAAACATTCACTCAAGAAAGTTTCAAGTTCCATGGTTCACGTTGTGAGATTTATGGCAAAACCGATCAAAATAGTATTGAAGTTGAATCTGAAAGCGGGCGAAGCGAATCCGGCGCCGCCGGTGGGTACCGCGCTCGGTCCGCACGGCGTGAATATTCAGCAGTTCTGCCTGCAGTACAATGAAAAGACGAAAGACCGCAAAGGGGACGTGATCCCCGCGGAGATCACGATCTACGAGGACCGAACGTTCGAATTTAAATTAAAAACGCCCCCGGCGTCCGAGCTTATCAAAAAAGCGGCTGGCGTGGAAAAGGGCTCCGGCGTGCCGCACAAGCAAAAAGTGGGAACGATCACGAGATCGCAAGCACGAGAGATCGCGGAGAAAAAAATGGTGGACCTCAACGCGTATGACACCGACCAAGGCGCAAAAATCATTGCGGGCACGGCGCGCTCAATGGGAATAACGGTACAAGAGGATAAGTAGGCCATGTTCATCGCGCTTGAAGGCATTGATGGGAGCGGTAAGTCAACTCAGACAAATTTCATCGTGCAATGGCTTGAAACGCACGGCGTAGCAACCAACAACATACTGGTGACGCGCGAGCCGACGCATGACGGCGCATTCGGAGTAAAGATCAGGAAGGTCCTTTCGGGTGAAGAAGCGATGTCTGTTTCACCGCTTGAGTTTCAGGAATTGTACGTGCGCGACCGCAAAGAGCACTTGGAAAACGTGATATTTCCGCATTTGCGCGATGAAGATGCTATCGTGATATGCGACCGGTATTTCCTTTCAACGCTTGCCTACGGGCGCGCAGGAGGGGTAGCACATGAAGATCTGATGGCCCTCCATGAAAAGATACTCGGTGCGTCGTGGAAGATGCCCGATATCACATTTTTTATTGATGTGAGCGCCGAGACCGCGATGGCGCGGCTTGGGCAACGAAATAAGGGGAGGACCCCGGAGTATTTTGAAACAAAGAAAGAATTTTTACGGAACGCCGCGGATGCATATCGGGAGCTCGCACAAACATTTTCAAACGTGTTCGTGATCGACGGCGAGAAGCCCGCTGAAGAAGTGTCGCAGGCGATCAGAAGCATTCTTATCTCACAATTTTCTCCATGTACGAGGCAGTCATAGGGCTTGAGATCCACGCCCAACTCAAAACCGACACGAAGCTTTTTTGCGACAGCCGCAACGATCCGGATGAGCGGCATCCGAATGTGAACGTGTGTCCGGTGTGCATGGGCCATCCCGGCACGTTGCCGGTAGCGAATAAAAAAGCGGTGGAAGCGGTGGTGAAGGTCGGGTGTGCGCTCGGCAGTACCATCGCTCGGTTCTCAAAGTTCGATCGCAAAAATTATTTTTATCCCGACCTCCCGAAAGGATATCAGATCTCGCAGTACGATATGCCGCTGTGCGAGAAGGGCGCGGTGCGCGTGGGCGCGCGGGACATCGGTATCACGCGGGTGCACTTGGAAGAAGATACCGGACGGCTCGTGCATGGCGAGAAGGGCGCGAGTTTGGTGGATTTTAACCGCGCCGGCGTGCCGCTCATGGAGCTGGTCACGGAGCCCGATATCCGCACCGCTGAGGAGGCGGCGGAGTTCGCCAAAAAACTGCAGATGATCTTTCAATACCTTGAGGTGTCTGACGCGAACATGGAAAAAGGGCAAATGCGCTGTGAGGTCAATATCAGCATGCGCAAAGCGGGCGAGAGGTTCGGCACGAAGGTGGAAATAAAAAACCTTAATTCGTTCGGGGTGGTCAAAGACGCGATCGCGTATGAAATAAAACGCCAAACTGCACTACTTAAGCAAGGCGAGGCAGTGGTGCAGGAAACGAGAGGGTGGGACGAACATAAAAAAGCGACGGTATCGCAGCGCATGAAAGAATCGGCGCATGATTACCGGTATTTTCCCGAGCCGGACCTCCCGGTGCTTAAAGTAGGCGTGCATGAGGGGTTGCCCGAGAGTGATGCGATCGATGTTGATGCGATCTGTGCCTCGCTCCCCGAGCTTCCCGACCAAAAACTCGCGCGCTTTCAAGGCGAATTCGGTCTTTCCGAAAAGGACGCGGCAGTATTAGTGTCGCAGAAGGTTGCGGCGGCGTTTTATGAGCACGCGGTATCGGAGCTTTTGGAGTGGTATGCGGAAGCGTCTGGTAAAGCCCCAGAAAATGCAGAAAAGGAAAAGGTGGCAAAACTCGCCGCGAATTATCTGAACACCGATATCCGCAGGCTTATCAACGAAACCGGCACGCCTTTTGGCGAAATGCTCGTGACCGCGGAAAATTTTGCCGAACTCATGTTTTATACTCATCAGGGAAAAATTTCTTCTACGATCGCAAAGACGGTGCTTGACGAGATGTTTCGCACCGGCAAAGACCCAAGCAATATTATCGAAGAAAAAGGGCTCGCGCAGAAACAGGACGCAGGCGAACTTGAGGCGATGGCGCGCGCGATCATCGCTGCAAACGAAAAAGCGGTTGCCGATTACAAAAACGGAAATCAGAACGCATTGCAATTCCTTTTCGGGAAGCTGATGGCGGAGTCAAAAGGAAAGGCCGATCCGAAAGCGGGAAGGGAATTATTTATAAAATTATTACAATAACTAACAATACTATGAGCGAAAAAAATTTCGGGGAAAGCGAGGAAATGGAAAAGGAGCGCGAACAGATGACAGAAAAAGAGCTCGAGGATCTTCTTGAAGAAGGCATTCCTGAAGTAACCGATGAAGAACTCGAAGAAACGAGGAAAAAAATAGAGGAGCGCGATGCTCAGCACCCGGAAAATTAATTCGAGTAGATACAAAGAATCCCCCGTGTACGATGTTCGTACACGGGGGATTGTGTTAGGGCATTCGTTTTAGTACGAATACCACTGCGATGGAGATGAGCGTCAGAAGCGCAAAGAAAATCATCGCTTCCAGAGGACGCAACACCGTAAATACTATCGGAGCAAGCGCAACTTGTGTTGTTTCTCTTGCCCATTCATGTTTGGTGATAAAATCGGCGATAGGCGGTGAAGCCCAGTAGTATGCTGCAACGAACGCCCGTCCCGGCAGGTTTGTGAGTAAGTACTCATCCCTGAATTTCCGGAGCGTTATGACATGCGGGTCAAGATAGCTCCCGTATGCTGCGGTAGCGATAAAGCAGCCGCCACCCCCGCCTCCGCTTGGAGCACTAGCTTTTACCGGCGATGCCGGATCTTCAATGAATGTGCTTGCCATTGCGGTGTGAGTCATATTTCCCGACGTGTCGCGCGTATGAATGGCGTAGGTGTATGATCCTGCCATGAGATTGGCATGATCATAGGTTTGTGCCATTCCTGGAACGGCAGTGAGGTTTGCAAGGTGCGTCATGGGACCGCTATTGTAGCTGTACTCGATTATTACTTGCGCAAGATCGGCATCCGGCGGATTTGTCCAGGAGAGACGCGCCCACCCCGATCCACCCGCAAATGTCGAGGATATGGCAAATCCCATTACATCTTGCGGCTGTGTGGTATCTGAAGAGATCATTTTACTTACTTCGTTTGAGTAGGCGCTTTCATTTCCGGATGTATTATACGCAGTTGCCACGAAGTAATATGTGCTGTCGGGCGTAAGACCGGATATGGTGAATTCTCTCTTTACGCATCCTGCGGTTGGGTTTGTTGTGCAAGGAATGAAGGTTTCATTTCCCATTCCCACATCAAATGTCTTTAGGTATGTACCTCCTGCTGTTCCCATGAAGATCCGGTATCCTGCAAGATCAGTGCATGGTGTTCCATCGGTATTTAACCATGGCGGTTCCCACCCTATTGCTGCCTGGTTTGCAAGACATTCTCCGAACCAAACGAAGAATAAGACAAGAAACACGGCGAGTGTTTTCATGAATCTCCTCCATTTTAAATTTGTTATGCAGTTTTTAAAGGTCTTTTTCTCTATATAAAACCATTGACAAAAATACAATTTTCATGTATATATATGTATGGTGCATTAAAGATACTAAAATCATATGAAAATGTCAAGCTATGGGGGTAAAAAAGCGAGGAATATAAGCATTTTTTTCATTATCTCACTCATTATTTTCATGAGCGGCATCGGTGCGGCACCGCGTTTTGCATATGCGGACAGCGCAGGGATCCCACCGGCGAACATTGTTGATCTTACGGTGGTGAATGTGGGAAGTTCATCCGTTCAGCTTACGTGGAGCGCTGTCGGGGCTGACGGTTACGTGGAGCCGGCGACCGCATACGATATGCGCGTCGCGCAATATGACTTTACTATGGGGGCGTGGAATTCATTAACACGCGTGACCGGCACGCCGATGCCGGGTCAGCCGGGCATACAGGAAAGTTTTGCACTCACCGGTCTTACTCCTTCCACGATGTATTACATTGCCGTGCGCGGCGTTGATAGTTTTGGCACTCTATCGGCGGCATATAATATCGTATCCGCTACTACCACATCCGCAGGACCTGCAATCGTGACTAATGTGTTGTTTTCTCCTCGGCTGGAATCAATCATGGTGCCATCTGGTAAGAGCTTTACTATTTCACTCTATAATGCCGGCACGGCAACGATTGCGGCGACATTTACCGCGACTGCCGATGTGAACGGCCGCGTTGCATTACCAGCCGTCATTTCTTTGCCGGCGGGGATGTATGATATTTTGGTTTCTTCTCCGCGGTATTTGCGTAAAAAAATCTTCGGATACAATGTGAGTTCACATGCGAATATCGTTTTGCCGATCCAGCCGGTTGGCGATTTAAACAACGATAATATTATCAATTCGCTTGATTGGTCGGCGATGAGCGTGAAGTGGTTTTTAAATGATGCAAATGCCGATGTGAACGGCGATGGCATTGTGAATTCGATCGATTGGAGTTTTTTAAGCAAGAATTGGTTTCAGACGGGCGATTAATATCATGCATATGAAAAAATATATTTTTATTGCGTTTGTGGTACTGGGGAGCGCGCTGCCTGCGGCGGCGTTTGGCGCGACGCTCTCACTGTCTCCCGCAACCGGGACATATCAAACAGGAAGTATTATTACCGCGCAAATCGTATTGGATACTCAGGGTGCGCCGATTGAAGGAGCAGACATCAGATATTTGAATTATAACCCGGCGCTTCTGGAGGTGCAGGATGAAAATGCCGGCATTGCTGGCGTTCAAATCTCTCCCGGCACACGTATGCCTACTACGGCAGCAAACACCGTTGATGTTTCGCTTGGGCGCATTGCATTTTCACAGGTCATCAGCGGCAACACTACTTTTACCGGCAGCGGTGTGCTTGCCACGGTTCGTTTTCGTGTGCTCGCGCCGGGAAATGCGAGTGTTACATTCAATTTTACGCCGGGAAATACAGCAGACACCAATATTGCAAGCGCGGGCGCAGACATCTTAACCTCGGTTACGAATGCTGTATACACGCTCACCACGCCTCCGCCGCCTCCGCCAACACCGCTTGCTCCCATTGTATATCTTTCTCCCGCATCAGGGACGAAAACGACAGGAGCGCCATTCTCATTCGACATCATGCTCGATACGCGGGGCAATTCGATCGACGGAGCAGATATTATAGTGACGTATAACAGGTCTCTTGTGAAATTACTTGATGCTGATGCCGGTGTCGCGGGTATTCAGATCGCGGCTGGCACGCTTATACCGATTACCGCGGCAAATAACGTGAACACAGCATATGGAAATATTGAATTTTCACAAACTACCGCAGCCAACACTTCTTTTTCCGGCAGCGGAGTGCTTGCAACGGTCAATGCGCAGGCACTGGCGCCCGGGGCTGCGCATTTCACATTCACTTTTACACGGGGGAGGACGACCGATACGAACGTATCGTTTGGCGGCGCAGACCTTCTTGAAGGGGTTGCCAATGCGGTATTTCAGATCGTTGATAACGGCATCCCCCCCGTGATCGCAGGCAGTGAACCGTCAGGCACCATTATGCTTCCGAGCAATCTTACCCTGACAGTGACGACCAATGAGGCCGCGACCTGCAGGTATAGTACCGTGCCAAACACGATATATTCGGGTATGAACAAATATTTTTCATCGTCCGACGGCATAGTTCATGGTACATCGCTGTATTTTGGGTCCGGGTTTCAGGCGGGACAAAACAATTTTTATGTGCGGTGTAGCGATAGGGCGGGAACCGCAATGACTTCCGATGCGATAGTGTCATTTATCGTTGTCACTGATACCGCGCCGCCGACAGTATCGCAGGCGTCTCCTTCGGGCATATTTTTTCTTCCCAAGAACGTCTCTATTTCCGTAACGCCCACAGATCAGAGCGGCGTGACATCGTGCAGATTCTCGCTTATCCCCAACATTGATTACAATCTAAAGTCGCGATTGCTGTATGCAAGCGGCACGGTATTTTCCTCATCTATCTCCGGCAGCGATCTTCGCATCGGGCAGAATAATTTCTATGTGCGATGCAAAGATAAGGCGGGGAACGCGAACGCTTCCGATGCCGTCATTTCTTTTTTCTTGGTTGCCGCGCCGATCTTTACCGTAAGCGTGGAAGGAGACAGCAATGCAAGCGCGCATATGTTTACGCTTTCGTTCTCTTCCCCAAACAGTACGACGGTGATTGCAAGCATAAAGGCATGGGCGGATCGCTACGGGAACATTTCATTTGTTCCCGACAATTTTCGCAGTAACACGCTTATCGCTCCCGGAAATTATGATGTCCGCATCGCGTCTGACCGTTATATCACGCGGAAACTCACAAACATATACGTTGGCGGAGGGGCGGTCATCGGCGTGCAGCCGCTTCTTGCGGGCGATCTCAATAGCGATAACGTGATAAATTCTCTCGATTGGTCTATCATGGATACGCAATGGGCGAAAATGTTTTCCTCGGCTGATATTAACAGGGACGGCAAAGTGAATACGCTTGATTGGGGATATGTAAGGAAAAATTGGCTGCAAACGGGAAATTAATGCATCGCATGAGGAGTTTAGGAAAAACAAGACATATATATAGCGCGGTGTATGCGCTTGTGTGCGCCGCGATGATCGTAAACATATCGTCCGTTGCTGTCGCGGCGACGGCAACGGTCGTCATCGGCGGGTCCGCGGCAGCCGCGACGCTTGCGCTTTCTCCCGCGAGCGGTTCATACGCGACAGGAAATATTTTCAGCGTGAATATCGCGCTTGATACGCAAAGCAACCCCGTCCAAGGCGTAGATGTCGTATATCTTAATTATAATCCTGCGCTGCTTGAAGTGCAGGACGATGACGCGGCCGTTGCGGGCGCGCAGATCGCTCCCGGAACTTTGATGGCGACCACAGCGCTTAATTCCGTTGACACTGCCGCCGGAAAAATCGCATTCTCGCAAGTGACCGCAAGCGGCGCGTCATATACGGGGAGCGGCACGCTTGCCACCGTGCGATTCAAGGCGCTTACCAGCGGAACGGCCGCAGTGACGTTTGATTTTACGCAGGGAAGCACGATCGATACGAATGTGGCAAGCAACGGAGCGGATATTTTAGCTTCTGTCACAAATGGCTCATATGCTGTAGCGGGAGGCGCCGTGCCGCCGCAACAAGACACTACGCCGCCCGCGCGAACAAGCGGCGCTCCATCAGGGACGTTTGCCGCCGGCACCACGCACGCATCGCTTTCGGTAGCGACCAGCGAGAGCGCAACGTGCAAATATAATGCAACATCCGGCGCGAGTTACGGCTCCATGGCGAGTGCGTTTACCGCGACGGGCGGAACATCTCATAGCACAATAATTTCGGGCCTTGCAAACGCCACCGCATACGCATATTACGTGAGGTGCGCGGATGCGGCCGGCAACGCGAATACAGACGATTACACGATTTCATTTTCTATCGCGGCGCCCGCGTCTGCGCCGACAAGCGGAGGGGGTGGAGGAGGCGGGGGAAGTTATACGCCGCCTGCGGCTACAGCTCCCGCGCCGACACCGACGCAATCACCGACTCCTGCTGTGCCCGCAAGCCAGCAACAAGCCGCCGCCTCTCCTTTTTTGCCTGCGGGAGTCAGGGAGGGCGATCTTGTGCGGGGACCTGATGGTATTAAAGTATATATCGTGAATTTCCGCGGGTATAAGCGGCATATTTTTAATCCCGCTGTATTTTCGATGTACGGTCATTTCAAATGGGATCAGATTAAAACGGTAGATCAAAAAACGCTTGATGCGTTCATCACATCCGATCTCTACCGTGCGGACGGCGACACGAGAGTATTCTCACTCCATGAGCTGGATGAAAAGAAAGGGCTTGCGCAAAAGCGATGGTTGAGCGTGAGCGGAGAGCGATTCGTTGCGCTCGGCTACACATGGGAGCAGGTGTTCATTATCAACACAAAAGAACGGGATTATTATCAGGAAGGAAGCCCGATTACTGACAGTACTCCTCCACAGGCGCCCGTAGCGTCTATTTCTGCCGGCGCGCTTGTAAAAACCGCAGACAATCCGACAGTGTATTACATTACAAATACAGGACTCAAAAAACGCATAGTGAACGCGACGGTGTTTAATTCATACAGCACAAACCGCTGGGAAAATATTAAAATAGTCATGCAAAGCCAGCTTGACTCATATCCGACAGTGAACACAATGAAACTTTCCGGAAGCACGAAGGTGTATGTGCTTGAAGGCGATATGAAGCGGTGGGTAAAGGCCGCTGCGGCGTTTCAACGGCTTGGCCTTGATTGGAATAAGGTTGTAACCGTGAATCAAACGGAGTTCAACGCGTATGCGGATGGCGCTCCTATCGAGTAGCGCGCAGGAACTTTTCCGTCTTTTCCCTCGCTTCTTTTTCCGAGGCAATCCACGCAATATCGCGCATCGCGCGAAACCAGGTCATCTGGCGTTTCGCGTATTGGGCGATCTTTATTTCAAGTGTTTCAAGCATTGTTTTTTTACTCATCTTTTTTTGTAAAAAGAGGGCGATGTATTTGTATTCAAGCCCCAGTTCTTCCATGCGCTTCCACGACATTCCTCTGCCGGCTGGCGGATCGTGGAGTTTTTCTATTTCAGCGATCATTCCCCTTTTTATACGCGCGAACAGCCGCGCATGTATTCTTTTTTCTAGTTCCGCACCCGTTTTTGTAATACCCAAAAGCAGGGTGTTGTAATGCGGTGCAGTATTTTCTTGAGGCACTGCTTTGCCTGTATGTTTCACTATTTCGATCGCGCGAATAAGCCGTCGTGGGTTGTGCGGGTCTATTGTTTTTGCGCGAGCCGGGTCGAGTTTTTCGAGCATCGCAAAAAGCCGTTTGGCTGTTTTTTGCTCGAGCTTTTTGCGTAGTTTCCAGTCGGGCGGCACGTCGGGGTAGGCGATATTTTCCACGAGTGCTTTAATATAGAGTCCCGTGCCGCCGCATACGATGGGGAGCTTGCCGCGCTTCGCGATGTCGGTGATCGCTTTGTCCGCTTTTTCCTTCCACTGCACGACATCGAAGTTTTCTTTGGGCGAGGCGACATCAAGGAGATGATGAGGAATGTCGCCCATCTCTTTTTTGGTGACCTTGCCGGTGCCGATATCCATACCGCGATACACCTGGCGCGAATCGGCCGATATCACTTCGCCGTTATATTTTTGAGCGAGGCGTACCGCAAGGTCAGATTTTCCTGACGCGGTAGGGCCTAAAAGAACGATGATCACTTGCTTTTTTTGAGGCGCGTGAGAGCTTGACAAATTATTATAAATAAACTATACTAGTTAACAGTAAAAAAGCACCCCGTGGTCAGCACCAACCCTCCTTTGGTGTGAACGGGGTGGCAACAAACAAAGGGGGCTGTCGCATAAGCGATGGCCCCCTTTAACTATTTCTTTTTTTCGATCTCTTTGAGCGCTTGTGCGAGGAACTGTTTGAGCTTCACGGCCCCACGGTCGCCTTTGCCTGTCTTGCGTACCGCAACTGATTTTGATTTCACTTCTTTATCGCCGATGATCAGGAGATACGGGATCTTCCGAAGTTCTCCTCCGCGGATTTTTTTGCCGATCGTGTCGTTGCTGTCGATAAGCTCGGCGCGAATGCCCGCTGCAGTAAGCGTTTTGAATACCTCTTTCGCATATTTTTTATGCGTCTTTGCGATGGGAAGCACACGCATCTGCACCGGCGCGAGCCAGAGTGGGAAGATGCCTGCATGCTTTTCAACCAAGAACGCAAAAAACCTGTCGAACGACCCCATGATCGCGCGATGGATGATGACCGGATGTTCTTTTTCGCCTTTTTCGTTGATGTAGAAGAGGTCGAATTTCTTTGATGAGTAAAAATCAAGCTGGACGGTCGCGATGGTGTCTTCTTTGCCCATGACGTTGCGCGCTTGGATGTCGATCTTCGGGCCGTAAAATGACGCTTCGCCTTCCTGCTTTACGTATTTCACTTTGAACGCTTTCAGTGTGTCTTCTGCGATCTTGGAAGATTCATCCCACATGCGCTTGTCTTCGATGTCGCCGTATTTTGCTTCATTGGAAAGATCGGGGAGCGAGAGACGATACCAGAAATCCTTGATCTGGAAATCCTTGTACACTTCTTTAAACAGTTTCAGAACGCTGAGTAATTCGTTTTTGAGTTGTGCCTTCGTGCAATAAATATGCGAATCGTTCTGCGTGAATCCGCGCGCGCGGATGAGGCCGGTCAAAACACCGGAGCGTTCAAAACGGTGCACGTTGCCGAATTCCGCAAGGCGCAACGGCAATTCCCGATAGCTCACCATGTCGTGACGGAAGATCATGTGGTGATGCGGGCAGTTCATCGGTTTTAAATAATATTTCTCGCCTTCGATGTCGAGCGGGCTGTACATGTCGTCTTTGTAGTGCGCAAGATGCCCTGATGTTTTATACAAATTTTCATGCGCGAGTACCGGCGTCAGCACGTGCTTGTATCCCTTCGTCATTTCTTTCTGGTACATGTAGTCCTCGAGTTTTCTGCGGACGAACATGCCGTTGGGGAGCCAGAGCGGTAAGCCCTTGCCGACCTCGTCTGAGATCATGAAAAGGTCGAGGTCTTTGCCAAGCTTGCGATGGTCTCTGCGTTCCGCTTCTTCCATCATTTTCAGATATGCATCCAATTCTTTTTTGGTCGCAAATGCCACACCGTAGATGCGGGTAAGCATCTGGTTCTTTTCGCTCCCGCGCCAGTATGCGCCGGCGAGTTTTGTGAGTTTGAATCCCTCAAGCGGAATTTCATTCGTTGTTTTTACATGCGGCCCCTGGCAGAGGTCGAGGAACGCGCCGGTCTTGTAGGTCGATACTTCTTTCACGCCTTTTTCCGAAACAAGATCGTTGATAAGTTCAATTTTGAATGGTTGGGAAGCAAATAATTTCCTCCCGTCTTCCACGGAAACATTTTCATGGATAAACGCGGGATTTCGTTTCATGAATGAGCGCATCTTGTTTTCCAGCTGGGGGAGCTGACCGTTCGATAACGGCTTGGTGGAAAGGATGTCGTAATAAAACCCGTTCTCGATGACGGGGCCGATGCCGAGCTTCGCGCCCGGGTCGATCTCAAGTACTGCCATTGCAAGCAAATGCGCGAGCGAATGGCGAATTTTGGTGAGTTGGTCGTTGTCCATAATGTGGTAAATCATACTTGGTTTCAAACTTTTAACGCAACGAGTCGGTTAATGACTTCATCGGGCTTCTGGTAGTGTAGCACGGCGCGGGGGCGATCGTTCAACTCCCGTTGCACGCGCTTGATCTCTCGGATTGACACCTTGTCAAACTCCGTGC
>JACRAK010000019.1 GCA_016234725.1 Candidatus Azambacteria bacterium
CTGGGATGATGTATCGGACGAGGAAATTGCTCAGGCGGAATATCTCATCAACACCAGACCGCGCAAGCGTCATTGCGGATTCAGTCCCGTTGAGGTATTTTATCAGAAGACGGGTGTTGCGATATATCCTTGAATGTACCTATTATTTCTCCGGAAGTTTACAAGAAACAATGGTATCGGTACTCCCGAAGGCGCCCCATCTCGTCTTTTGCATATGCCATGCGACAAGTGCCAGGAAAGCGAATCCGCATAGCTCTTTTAAGTTCTTTCAATGATCGCAAAAACCACCGCATCTCACGCGGTGGTTTTTTGTGTACCAAAACGAGGCGTACGCCGCGTTTTGGTACATCTCACGAGACTAAGTCTCGTGAGATTTACGCCGCGTTTTGGTACATGTTCGCACCGCTGGTCGGAAGGCACTCTGTGGTGATATAATGCCCGCAATGGCACAAGTCATTTTCTTCATATTCGCGGGAGCACTGGCGCTTTTTTTAATAAGCAGCGTGGTGGTGCTGTTTCATTTTTTGCATTATCGCTTGCAAAAAGACAAGCATCGCATGATGATACTGGCGTTTTGTGTCGGGTCGCTCGCGCTTTTTTTCCTCGAGCTTTCGATGCTTTCGGGCGCTGATTGGGATGCGATCGGCGAGATAGTGAATGAGCGCCTTTTTGAGAATTCTTTATGATCGCTTTTCGCGAAGGAGAAAATATGCTCGCACTCTATCGTCGGCACGGGCTTGTCCTTGCCGCCGAGATCGTCCCGATCGTCCTTTTTGCGTTCGTATTGATCGGTGTCGGTTTTTTTGCGATGGGGCAAGTGCCGGATGACAGCGCGCCATTGCGTGCATTGGTGGCGCTTGGGATACTGGTGTTCCTGCATGTATTTTGGATAGCGTTATTTATCATACTTGCCGATTTTTTTCTTGATGTGTGGGTGCTTACCGACCAGCGGGTGATCGCGATAGAACAAAAAGGGTTGTTTGCGCGCACGGTGTCCGAGTTCGACCTGTCGCGCATCCAGGATGTGACGATCGAGGTCAACGGCATCATCCCGACGATGTTCAATTATGGCAATCTTATCGCGCGCACCGCGAGCGAGCATGAAAGTTTTGTGTTCAAGCAGGTAGGCAGCCCCCACGAGGTAAAGGACGCATTAATTCAAGCGTCAACGGCACAGCGCAACAGTGCGCTTGCCGCGATCGCGAAACACGCACAAGTAAGCATATGATAGAAGACGTCATCAATGATTTTCCTTCGCAGTTCGCGTACGAGCCCGACATCCAAAATAGCGGGCATCTTCCAAAGTCACGCGCGTATATTGTCGCCGGCATGGGGGGGTCGGCGTTGGCGGCGGAGTTGATGCGTGCGCGCGACGGCGAGCGGGAAATACTTATCCATCGCGGGTACGGGTTGCCGCGTATCCATGAGAGCGCGCTAGAGCGGAGCGTGCTGATCGCTATCTCGTATTCGGGTAACACCGAAGAAACGCTCGATGCGTTTACGAAGGCGCACGCGCGGGGGATGAGCGTGGCGGTCATCGCAAGCGGCGGTAAATTAATTGAACGTGCACAGGAACACAATGTTCCGTTCATTCAGATACCGCGCACCGGTATCCAGCCGCGGCATGCGAACGGATTTATTTTGAAAGCGCTTATGAAGCTCATGGGAGACGAAGCGGGGTTTGCCGAGGCGGGCGCGCTCGTTGCGCTGCTTGACCCGTCACGGTACGAACAAGACGGGAAAAAGCTTGCGGGGAAGTTGCAAGGGAAAGTACCGGTGATATATGCATCGGCGGAGAACGCCGCGATCGCGTATAACTGGAAGATAAAATTCAACGAAAGTGCGAAGATCCCCGCGTTCTGTAATGTATTTTCAGAGCTTAATCACAACGAAATGACGGGGTTTGATGTTATTGATGCTACAAAGGCGCTCTCCGGCGCGTTTCATTTTATCTTCCTTACCGATGAAAATGATCATCCGCGCATCACAAAGCGCATGGAACTGACCAAACAGCTGTATATGGCGCGCGGGCTTCCAGTGGAAACAGTGAGGGTGGAAGGGGAATCGGCGTGGCATGGCGTGTTTGCGTCGCTTACGCTTGCCGATTGGGCGGCGTATCATTGCGCATTGCAGTACGGCACCGAGCCGGAGCAGGTGCCGATGGTGGAGGAATTTAAAAAAATGATGGAATAATTAAAAACGAATCCATGTATTTACTTTTTGACATCGGAGCGACGAATATGCGCATTGCGGTATCGCATGACGGGGAGACCATGCTCGAGCAAAAGACCATCCCTACCCCGCCCGATTTTACCGAGGGAATGAAGGCGTTCAAGAACGGCGTGCGGGAGGTGTGCGGCGATATGATCATAAATGCCGCGGCAGGCGGTGTTCCCGGGATCCTTAATAAAGAAAAAACCGTGCTGTTAAGCGCGCCGAATCTCGAAGGATGGGAGGATGTGTTGTTGAAGGAGGCGCTCGAGAAGGCGCTCGATGTTCCGGTGCACCTTGAAAATGATGCGGCGCTTGCCGCGCTCGGTGAGGCGGTGTTCGGCGCGGGAAAAGAAAAACGCATCGTCGCTTATTTTACGATAAGCACCGGCGTGGGCGGCGCACGTGTGGTGGGAGGAAGGTTGGATGAAAGCGCATCCGGGTTTGAGCCGCACCGGCAGATCGTGGACGGCACGCACACACTTGGGTATTATATTTCCGGCAATGGGATAAAAAAACGATACGGAAAAGAACCTCGGGATATCGAGGACCCCGCGATGTGGAAAGAAGCGGCGCGGTGGCTGGCGATCGGCGTGAACAACGCGATCGCGCTGTGGTCGCCTGAAATATTCGTACTGGGCGGCGCAGTGATGCGGCATCGTATTTCTGTCGAGGATGTGAAGCGGCAGGTCGAGGAATTCGGCAATTTCCCCGAATTTCCCGAGATAGTCGCGGCGCAATTGGGCGACGCATCCGGCCTGTACGGCGCGCTTGCACTGATACGTTCTTTCGTGAAGTAGCATGAAAAACACGATGACACCGCGTGTACTCGCGATGCGCCAAAAGAAAGCTGCAAAGATCATACGCGCGTTGAAAAAGTTATTCCCGAAAACCGGTATGGCGTTACGCTACTCCGATCATTGGGAGCTTCTGGTCGCGGTGGTGCTTTCGGCGCAATGCACCGATAAAAAAGTGAACGAAGTGACGGAAATGCTTTTTAAAAAATACAGGACGCTTGATGATTACGCGGATGCGAGCCCAAGGGAATTTGAAAAAGATATCCGCCCTACCGGTTTTTTCCGCAATAAGACAAAAAACATACTCGCTGCGGCGCGCATGATACGTGCGGATTTTGGCGGAGAGATCCCTCACACGATGGAGGAGTTGCTGCGGGTGCCCGGCGTGGCGCGAAAGACCGCAAACATCGTCCTGGGCAATGCGTACGGTATCGTGGAAGGTATCGCGGTGGATACGCACGTCATACGGCTGTCGCGCTTGCTTGGCTTGACCGACCACGCCGACGCGGTGAAAATAGAGCGCGACCTGATGCAGATACTCCCCAAGAAAGAATGGTTCGCATTTACCTATCGGCTCATCGATTATGGAAGGAAATACTGCTTCGCGCGGCGGCATAGTCATGCAACGTGCCCATTAAGTAAAATAAAGTGAGGGAAGTCGGATTTCCCTCACAATAAAAGTATGCGTTTTTTCATCGACCGGCCAATTACACAAGGAGCGGAGATCGCCATCACCGATGCGGGCATACGCCATCAGTTGGCACGCGTATTGCGCTATACGGCTGGCGATACGATGATCGTGCTTGACGGGAAGGGGAACGAAGGGGAAGCAGTAATACAAAGTATTACAAAAGACGCCGTGACGGTGAAAGTCGGCGTGTACGGAAGAAACAAAAACGAGCCGGAGTACGCGGTGGCGTTGTATCAGAGCATACTCAAAAAAGACAAGATGGAGTTTGTGTTCGAGAAATGTACGGAGATCGGCGTATCCCGATTCGTTCCTATGCTTTCCGAGCATTCGGTGAAGCAGGGAGTGAATTGTGTGCGCGCGCGCAAGATCGTGCGAGAAGCGGCCGAGCAGTCGCGGCGGGGGATAATTCCCGAAATAAGCGAGATCCGTTCATTTGCCGACGCAGTACAAGAGGCAAAAAAGAGCGGGGCGATGTGCGTGCTCGCGCATAACGAGGGCGACACAGAGCATTTGGGAGATTTTGCGCGCACACACGACCTTTCGGGTGGCATAAACGCATTCATCGGTCCTGAAGGAGGGTTTAGCGATGCAGAAGTGGCCCATGCTTCCCAAAACGGGTTTCATGTCGTATCGTTGGGGAAGCGGACACTGCGCGCGGAAACCGCCGCCATCGTTGCGTCGTTTGCGGTGGTTGAGCAATAATTCCTTCCTATAATTCTTTCTTTTATCTTAACGGAAGCGCAGCCCTTCATTTATTGTTATTCTTAGAGAAGGGCGTGAGAGGATTAAAGAAAGAATTATAGGAAGGAATTATAGTAACTATCTTCTAGCTTCTATCCATGTTATTTGGCGCTCATGTTTCCATCGCAGGCGGAATAGATAAGGCGCCCGAACGGGCGGCGGATCTCGGCTGTGAAGTGTTTCAGATCTTTTCGCGTTCTCCGCAGGGCGGTCCGCCGCCCGCGCTCACCGCCGACCTCGTGGCGCAGCTGCAGGAAAATGTAAAAAAATACGGGCAGAAGGAGTTTTATGTGCATACGCCGTATATCATCAACCTTGCGTCGGCAGAAAAGCGCATTGAAGAAAGTTCAGTGCGTCTTATTAAGGAAGACCTTGCGCGCGCAAGCACGCTCGGGGCGCGCTACGTAATGACGCATGTGGGGTCGGCGAAAGACGGCGATAAAGGCGAAGCGCGCACGAAGGTCGCGGAGAATTTAAAAAGAGTTCTTGACGAGGCGCATACCGCAGACCCGTCTCGCCAAGGCAGAGCCGAGGCGGAGCTTCTTATCGAGATGTCGGCTGGCGCGGGAGGGATCATCGGCGATACGTTCGAGGACCTTGCTTTTTTCATGCATGAGCTTACGGGGTATACGGTTGGTATTTGTTTTGATACGGCGCATATGTTTGCGTCGGGCTACGACATCAGGGACGATGCGCGCGTGAAAGAAACGCTGGACGCGTTTGACCGCATCGTGGGGCTCGCGCATCTGAAGCTTTCGCACTGCAACGATTCAAAGGTGGGGCTGGGGGAGAAAAAAGACAGGCATGAACACTTGGGAAAGGGGATGATAGGGCTTGCGGGGTTTGAAGCGCTGGTCAAAGAGCCGCGATTAAAAAAGATAAATTTTGTGTGCGAAACGGAACACGATGCGGTTGCCGAAGACATCCGCATCATGAAAGAGTTCAGAACCAAATGGGAGCGATAACATTTTCTATAGAAAAAAAACTTACAGGCGCGCTCGGACGAGCGGGCATTTTAACGACGCCGCACGGCACGGTGCGCACGCCTGCATTCGTGCCCGTCGGGACGCTTGCCACGGTGAAATCAATCACACCCGAGGAGATCAAAGCACTCGGCGCGCAGATCGTTTTAGCCAATACCTATCACTTGTATCTGCAGCCGGGCGAGGCGATCATGGCGCGCGCGGGAGGTGTCGGGAAGTTCATGCATTATGACGGCCCCACGATGACCGATTCGGGCGGGTTTCAAGTGTTTTCGCTTGGGTTCGCACGAGGGCACGGTGTGACAAAAGTGCTGAAAAAAACAGAAAAGCGTCTGTCGCGCGATGAACAGCAAGGCGGACATGCAAAGCTCGTCAGCGTCGATGAAGAAGGAGTGACGTTCATGTCACATATCGACGGAAGTACGCATCGGTTCACGCCGGAGCGGTCCATCGAGATGCAAGAGAACATCGGCGCGGATATTATTTTTGCGTTCGATGAATGCACGTCGCCGCTTCTGTCGCGGGAGAAAATGGAGGCATCGCTTAAGAGGACGCATCGGTGGGCAAAACGGTCATTTGACGCGCACACGAGAAAAGATCAGGCGTTGTTTGGCATCGTGCAGGGAGGGAGATATCCTGATCTGCGAAAGCAGAGCGCGGAGTATATCGCAAGCATCGATTTTGACGGGTTTGGCATCGGCGGGTCGTTCGATAAAGACGATATGACGACGATCGTCGGGCTCGTGAACGAAATATTGCCGGAAGGAAAGCCGCGGCACATGCTTGGCATCGGCGAGATAGAAGATCTTTTTGAAGGCGTGAAGCGGGGGATCGACCTTTTTGATTGCGCGCTTCCTACAAGGATCGCGCGCAATGGTACGTTACTTACGGCGAATGGGAAGAAAGATATTCTCAAAGCGGAATATAAGGAAAGATTCGAGCCCATTGAGAAAAACTGCGGCTGTTATACCTGTATGAATTATACTAAGGCGTATCTCCACCATCTTTTCAAGGCGAATGAGTTGCTTGGCTACCGGCTCGCCACTATCCATAATCTTTATTTTATCGTGCATCTCGTTGATGCGATGCGCGCATCGATCATCGACGGCAGTTTCTTTGATCTCAAGAAGGAATTCCTCGCAAAATATCGCTGAGCATAGTTCTCCTGTGCGCTCTTCCATTTTCTTGCAAAAAGACGTATAATCAGTTGCTATGAAAAGAAAGGACGTTTTCCAGTACGGGAAAATAGTCATCTCTGGTGCGCGGGCGCACAACCTCAAGGATGTGCATTGCGAGCTTCCGCGCAACCGATTTGTCGTCATCACGGGGCTTTCCGGATCAGGGAAGTCTTCTCTTGCATTTGATACGCTCTACGCCGAAGGGCAGCGGCGGTATGTGGAATCGCTTTCCTCGTACGCGCGCCAGTTTCTGGGCGTTATGGATAAGCCCGACGTCGACAAGATCGAAGGGCTTTCGCCGGCGATCTCTATCGACCAAAAAAGCGTATCGCCGAACCCGCGCTCTACGGTGGGCACGATCACCGAGATCTACGATCATCTCCGGCTTTTATTTGCGCGTCTGGGCGTGCCGCATTGTCCCGAGTGCGGGAGGCCTGTGGCGCGCCAGACATCCACGCAGATCACCGATGCCATCATGAAGCTTGAAAAAGGAAGGGAGATCGCCATACTTGCGGCGTTGGTGAAAGATAAAAAAGGGGAGCATAAGAATATCATCGAGAACGTCACGAAGGCGGGGTACCTGCGCGTGCGCATGAACGGCGATATCCTGCCGGTGGACGAAGCGGCGCGCGTGCAGTTGGATAAATACAAAAAACATACGATCGAAGTGGTGGTGGACCGGGTCGTCGTGGAGCCGCGCATGGACAGGGCGCGGTTAGCCGATTCGGTGGAAACCGCGTTGCGGCTCGGGGAGGGAATGATGCTGGCCTCGACCGCGGGCAAGGACGATCTCGTCTTTTCAGAGCGCTTTGCATGCGTGCATTGCGGCATTTCTATTCCCGATATCGAACCGCGAAGTTTTTCATTCAATAGCCCGCATGGCGCATGCGCGGCATGTGCGGGGCTGGGGAAAAAATTAAAAGTGGAGCCATCGCTCCTTATTCACAACCCGCGTCTCACGATCGCGGAAGGCGCTATCAAGCCGGTCCAGCCCTCGGTATACAGTCCGCTGTGGGTCGCGCTTGAGGATCTTTCCCATCATCTCGGGTTTTCCGTTGAAGAAACGCCGATAGAAAAATTTCCAAAAGAAACGCTTCATGCGGTGCTCTATGGAAGCGGTACGCCGTATTTTGAAGGGATCATTCCGCATCTCGAACGGCGCTGGCAGGAAACGGATTCCGATTGGGTACGGTCGGAAGTGGAAAAATACATGGTAGTGCATAAATGCGCCTCGTGCGGCGGCAAACGGTTGAAGAAAGAAGCGCTCGCGGTGCTGTTTCATGAGAAAAATATCGCGGAAGTCGCCGCGCTTTCCATTGTCGATTGCGGAAAATTCTTCCGGTCGCTGAAACTGGCGCATACGGAAGGAAAGATAGCCGTGCAGATCATCAAAGAAATACTCAACCGGCTCACCTTTCTTGAAGACGTCGGGCTTTCGTATCTGTCACTCGATCGAGAATCGGAGACGCTGTCGGGCGGTGAAGCCCAGCGCATCCGCCTTGCGACGCAGATCGGGTCGCGGCTCGTCGGGGTGTTGTATATCCTTGATGAACCGTCCATCGGCCTTCATCCGCGCGATAACACGAAACTCATCGACACGCTCAAAGGATTGCGCGATCTCGGCAACACGGTGATCGTGGTGGAGCATGACGAAGAAACGATCCTTTCTGCCGATTGGGTGGTGGAGATCGGGCCCGGCGCGGGCGCGGAAGGTGGGAAGATCGTGTTTGAAGGAACGCCCGCAGAAATGAAAAAAGCGCGCACAATCACCGGCGCATATCTTTCCGGGAAAAAAAGCGCGCCGTCAGAAAGCATAAAGATACGGAAAGACGCATTGCCGCGCAGCGAGGGGCCCCAGCAATTCGCCGAGATCAAAGGCGCGAAAGCAAATAATCTCAAAAATATCGATGCGAGCATCCCGCTTGAGAAGCTCGTGTGCGTGACCGGCGTGTCGGGGTCGGGTAAAAGCACGCTCGTGGACGACATTCTCGCCAAAGCGCTCGCGCAGAAGCTCTATCAGGCAAAAGCGGCGCCCGGCGCGCATGACGCGATACTCGGCATAGAGCGGCTGAATAAGGTCATTTATGTCGACCAGTCGCCGATCGGGAGAACGCCGCGCTCAAACCCCGCGACATACACCGGCGCGTTTACCATTATTCGCGATCTGTTCGCCTCCACGCAGGAGGCGAAAATACGCGGATACAAGCCGGGGCGGTTCAGTTTTAACGTGAAAGGCGGGAGGTGCGAGGTGTGCGAAGGGCAGGGTCAGCGAAGGATAGAAATGCATTTCTTGCCTGATGTGTATGTGGAGTGCGAAGAATGCCACGGCACGCGGTTCAATAAAGAAGCGCTTGAGATCGATTGGAAAGAAAAGAACATTGCGGAAGTGCTGCGTATGAGCATTGAAGAGGCATACGTGTTCTTCAAGAACGTGCCGCAACTGCGGAATATCCTTTCTACTTTGCGCGAAGTGGGGCTTGGGTACGTCCAGCTTGGCCAGAGCGCGACGACGTTGTCGGGCGGCGAGGCGCAGCGCATCAAACTCGCCGATGAGCTTGCGCGCCGCGACACCGGGTCAACGCTGTATATTTTAGACGAGCCCACGACGGGGCTTCATTTCGAAGACGTTTCCAAGCTGCTTATCGTGTTGCGGCGGCTGGTGAACAAGCGCAATACGGTCGTCGTGATCGAGCATAATCTCGACGTGATCGAGGCAAGCGATTGGATCATTGATCTTGGCCCCGACGGCGGCGATAAAGGCGGGTATGTCGTGGCGCAGGGCACGCCCAAAGACGTGGCAAAGACGGCAAAAAGCTACACAGGACAGTTTTTAAAGGATAGGGTATAATAAAAACATACTATTTTTATTATGGTCACCCGTAAAACACTGCTTATACTTCTCGCGCTTGCAGCAGTTCTTTTTGTGGCGGCATGTGTTGCGGTATTTTTCTTGTATCGCGCGGTAGTGCCCACGGCGCCGAAAGCAGGGGAGAAGGTGGTCGTAGCGCAAGCAAAATACATCAAAGGGAACGCCTCGTTTTTTTACCCGGCGCAGTGGCACGAGAACGATATCCCCGCTTCCCCCGGTATGATATCCGTACAGGTGGTTGATACGGAGGATAGCATCGTGTTTGTCGCTTCATCGGCCGAGAAGTTGAACGATCCCAAAATGAGCGGCACGCTGGTGCGCGAAGAGAGTATCACGGTGGGCGGCATTTTCGGCAAAGAGCGCCGGTGGGAAAATATGGAATCGCAAACGGTTGTCTTTCGCGCGGATGATGTGAGGTTCGAAAGGAAATATTATCGGTTTGAGATGTTCGGGACCTTAAGCAGAAAGGTGAAGATGGAGAGCGAATGGGAAAACATACTGAGATCGGTGCAATTCGAGAAGGGAAGCGAGGAAGGGATCACTGCAACACCTCAAGAATAAATTATGAAGGACTTGAAGATCTTCTCCGTTTCCGAATACGTGGAGCGCTTGAACGCGCTTTTATATGAACACGATGCAGTGGTTGAAGGCGAGGTCTCGGAATATCGGGTCAACCAGCAAAAGTGGATATTTTTTAAGATCAAGGACGAAGGAGCGGTGCTCGAATGTTTCAGCACCGTGTTTCGCATCCGTGCACCGCTTGAAGACGGGATGCGCGTACGCGTCTATGGCAGGCCGGGCATTTATGCAAAAAGCGGGCGCTTGAGCATGAACGTCGAATGGGCAGAGCCCGCGGGCGAGGGCGCGCTGAAGCGCGCGTTCGAGCTGTTGAAAGCGGAGCTTGAAAAAGAGGGGTTGTTCGCACAAGGCCGTAAGCGCCCATTGCCGAGCATTCCGAGGACGATAGGGCTTATCGCGTCGAAAGAATCCGCGGCATACGGCGACTTTTTGAAAGTATTGGGCCAGCGCTTCGGCGGACTCACGATATATGTCATGCATGTGCAGGTGCAGGGCGCGGAAGCGGTTTCGAATATCGCAGATGCATTCGCGTATTTCAATGCGCATCACAAAGAGCTCGGGCTTGATTGTATCGCGCTCATCCGCGGCGGCGGGTCGCTTGAAGATCTTGCGGCGTTCAATTCGCGCGAGGTGGCGTATGCGGTTTTTGGGTCCGTGGTGCCGGTGGTGGTGGGCGTGGGGCATGAGCAGGATGTTTCGATCGCCGATTTCGTCGCGGATCTTCGCGCATCAACGCCGTCAAATGCGGCGGAGCTTATGGTGCCGCACCGTGCCGATATCGCGCGGTTCGTCGATGCAATGGCAAACACCATGACGTATCAAATGGATACGCTCCAGAGCGACGCGCGAACGCGCATCGATGATGCGGTGGGCGCGCTCGACGGGGTGGTAACGGCGCGGTCCCACGAGATAGGCCGGATGCAGGAGCGCATTTTCCTTCGTTTGAATTTTTTTCACGAGCGGACTATAATGCAGCGGTCAAAAATCGACGGGTTGGTCCGCTTGATGCGGAGTTTCAGCCCTCACGCGGTGCTTGAGCGGGGGTATGCGATCGTGAAGAAAGGGGGCGAGGTGGTGTCAAGCATCCGCAATCTCAAGCCGAAAGATTTAGTGTATGTGGAATTGAAAGATGGTGGATTTTCTGCTAACGTATTGAATCAGGAATCCAGAATCAGGAATGAAGAATAATCTGTGGCACACATTCATAATTCCTTATTCATAATTCATGAGCAAAAAATTTGATTTTGCAAAAGCATATCAGCGGCTGGAAGAACTCACCAAGCAGTTTGAGTCCGGCGAGCTGTCGCTTGAAGAGGGGCTGAAGCGGTTTGAGGAAGGGCTTGCGCTCGCATCAGAGTGCCGGCAATATCTCGCGCAGGTGGAGAATAAGATCGTCGAGATAAAAAAGAAATTCAACGTAAAAGAGTAGCCCATAAAGTCTCTAAAGTCGAAAGTCCATAAAGTGATGAATTTTACTTTTGACTTTAAGGACTTTACAGACTTTATTGACTTAATTCTATGAAAGACCACATCGTTTTCGATCTGGAAACACAGCATGAGTTTTCCGAAGTAGGAGGAAGGGACTATCCTCATTTATTGAAGGTGTCCGTGGTGGGGTGCTATTCATACGTGCAGGATAAATTTTTTACGTTCGAAGAGGCGGAGATCCCGGCATTTGAAGCGATGCTCAAAAACGCGGGGCTCGTCATCGGGTTCAATACGAAGTATTTTGATTACGCGGTTATCCAGCCGTATCTGAAAGAGGTGGTGATAAAAACATTGCCTGCATGCGACCTTATGGAGGATGTTACGAATGTGCTCGGCCATCGGCTTTCGCTTGATTCGATCGCGCAGGCGACGCTCGGTACGCAGAAAAGCGGGCACGGGCTTGATGCGATCCGCTATTTCCGGGAAGGGAACATGAAAAAGCTTAAAAGCTATTGTCTTGACGATGTGCGCATTACCCGCGATATCTTCGAATACGGAAAAGAGCACGGCAATGTGAAATATAGCTCGAAATACAGCCCTGATCTGAATTCAGTTCCCGTGGATTGGAAACAATACATTTCGCCTGCGGGCGAGCCTGTGTCTGCATCAGCATCCCTTTCCTCAGAAAAAGATGCGCCCTCGGTGAACCGCGAAACGGGAAACTACTCTTTGTTTTGAGATCTTGAAACATGAATCTTGAAACTCGAATCTTATGTTTCGGGTTTCAGGTTTTACGTTTCAAGTTTTAAGCTTCATGAAGCGAATCTACCTCGATTATGCGGCGACAACGCCGGTCGATAAAAAAGTGCTTGCGGCCATAATGCCGTATTTTTCCGAGCGGTTCGGCAATCCATCATCGGTGCACGGGTATGGGCAAGAGGCGCTCGTGGCGCTTGATCGCGCGCGCCACGCGGTGGCGGATATGCTCGGGTGTTTGAGCCAAGAAGTGATATTTACCGGTTCCGCGACAGAGGCAAATAATCTCGCGCTCGGCGGGGTTGTGCACCAAGCCCTGGAAAAGGGAAAGCCCGTGCACATCATCACCTCCTCGATAGAACACGAATCGGTGGAAAACCCGCTCATGCAGCTTGCGCAGGGTCCGAATGTTTCGGTGACGCATATCCCTGTTTCTCGAGACGGGTTCATTGACTTGGATAAGTTTCAAAAAGCGCTTACCGGGCATACGGTGTTGGTTTCCGTTATCTATGCGAATAATGAGATCGGCACGACCCAGCCGATCTCCCGAATCGCGGATATCATACGAACGCATAATAAAAAGTTTCAGGTTTTCCCCCTGCGGGGGATCTCCCGAAGGGAGACAAGTTTCAAGTCCAAAGTTCTGTTCCACACCGATGCGGCACAGGCGGCATATTATCTGAACATGAAAACAGATGAGCTGGGCGTCGACCTGATGACGCTCTCCGGGCACAAGATGTACGCGCCCAAAGGCGTCGGAGTGTTGTACGTGAAAAAAGGAACGCCGCTGACACCATTGATAGTGGGGAGCGGGCAGGAATACGGAAAACGGTCCGGTACGGAAAATATTCCCGGCATTGTGGGTATGGGCGAGGCATGCGCGCAGATACAGGAAAATAAGGAAATAGTGGAAAAAATAAAAAAATTGCGCGACTATTTTATTGCAGAAGTGCTGGGGAAAATTAATATCGCCTCACTTAACGGCGCACAGGAAAATCGTTTACCGGGAAATGCGAACATGCTGTTTAAAGGCGTTCGTGCGCAGGATCTTATCGTGATGCTTGACGGCGAGGGGGTCGCGGTGTCTGCGGGGTCCGCGTGCCAGTCCAAGGCGCTTGCATTTTCGCACGTGCTTTCGGCGATCGGGCTTTCCGAGAAAGACGCGCGATCGTCCATACGGTTCTCGTTCGGCAAATATACGACAAAAAAAGACATTGACTACACCGTTGCGGTCTTAGTAAAATTGATAAAAACATTATATAAATAACCTTTTTATATACTATGTCTCCTATTTTTAAAACCATTCTTGTTGCGTCATTGGCGTCGCTTGTTGTTTCCGTTCTTTTATTTGTCGGCCTTATCGGCATTATGCAAACCGCCGGCATCGACTTTTTAGGTATGGGGTTTGGAAGATATCTTCCCGAGCGGGTGATCATAAAGGAAACGGTAAAAGAACCGCAGGTGGTTGAGAAATATATTCCCCAGACCACGCAGGAACAGATGATCGTGGACATCGTGAAGCGGTCGCAGGATGCGGTCGTGTCAGTGATCGCTACAAAGGATCTTCCGGTATTGGAACAGTCGTTCGTCGATCCGTTCCAGGGGTTCGGGTTTCCTAATGATTTTTTCGGCGGGTTGCAGGTCCCGCAATATCAGCAGAAAGGAACGGAAAAGAGAGAGGTTTCTTCCGGTACGGGCTTCATCGTTTCGTCCGACGGCCTTGTGCTGACCAATAAGCATGTCGTGAGTGATGACAATGCGGAGTTCACGGTGCTTATGAACAATGGCGACAAATACCCCGCGACAGTGCTTGCGCGCGACCCGGTGCAAGATATCGCCATTCTTAAGATAGAGAAAAAAGGCCTTTCGGTGCTTGCGCTCGGCGATTCGGATGCCATTGAAACAGGGCAGACGGTGATCGCGATCGGCAACGCGCTCGGGGAATTCCGTAACACGGTGTCGGTGGGCGTTATTTCGGGAATGTGGCGCACGATAACCGCGCAGGGCGGCGGCACGATGGAAACGCTTGAAGATCTCATTCAAACGGACGCGGCGATCAACCCGGGGAACTCCGGCGGGCCGCTGTTCAATCTTGCGGGCGAGGTGATCGGCATCAATACCGCGATGTCGCAAGCGGCGCAAAACATCGGGTTTGCGCTTCCGGTGAATAAGGCAAAACGCGATATCGAGCAGGTAAAAAAGACAGGAAAGATAAGTTATCCGTTCCTCGGTGTGCGGTATGTGCTTATTGATGCCGATCTGCAAAAGAAAAATGATCTCCTGGTCGATTACGGCGCGCTGATCTCGCGCGGGGAAACGAGCGCCGATCTCGCGGTAACGCCCGGCTCTCCCGCCGACATCGCCGGTATCGTTGAAAATGATATTATTCTTGAGGCAAACGGCAAGAAGATCACGAAAGATAATCCGCTCGCAAAGACAATTCAGGCGAGCAAAGTAGGGGACGCGATTCGTTTGAAAGTGCTTCATAAAGGAACGGAAAAAACAGTCACCGCAACGCTCGCTGAGCGGAAGTAGGAGCCGCGACTCGCTCCTCCCTTTCGATTCTTTCTTGCCCCGTCATTTGTTTATACATACACTGAATTACGTGTTTTATTAGCGATAGCATAATAAACGTGTAATTTAGAAAAAAGAGGAAGACGGGGCAAGAAAGAATCGAAAGGGAGGGGCTCGCTGGATTGCTGTTTGTTGCCAATCGTTTCACTCTTGGACAAACAGGGAACATCTCGTACCCGCGAAGAATTAGCACTCTTGACCAAGGAGTGCTAATTTGTATATACTGGAAATCATGGATCTTGAACCCTGAACCTTGAAACCTGTTGTGTCAAATGTTTCAAGTTTCACGTTTCAAGTTTCAGGAATGTATGCAATTCAACAAATTTACTACCAAAGCGCAGGAGGCTATCTTTAAAGCGCAGGAGATCGCGGGGGCGCATGCGCAATTTCAGGTGGATACGGTGCATCTGCTCGATGCGCTTATTCGGCAGGAGGATTCCGCGGTGCTCACGGTGCTTTACAAGCTCGGGGTGAATGTGGAGCTGCTCAAAGGGCAGGTGGATCGCGCGGTGGAAACGGGCGAAAAAAGCCAGGTGAATATCCCGTTCGGGCAGGTATATGTCACGGCGGAATTGGCTAAGGTGTTTGAAAAATCGGTGCAGATCGCATCGGTCATGAAAGACGACTATATTTCCACCGAACATCTTTTCTTGTCGCTTCTTGAGATCGATTCGCGCGCGAAAACAGCGCTCACCGGTTTTCATATCACGTCGGATGCGGTGCTCAAAACGCTGGCATCGGTGCGCGGCGCGCAGCGGGTGACCGATCCGGAACCGGAAGGCAAATATCAGGTGCTTGAAAAGTATGCGAAGAATCTTACGCAATTCGCGCGGGGAAAAAAGCTCGATCCGGTGATCGGCAGGGATGACGAGATACGGCGCATCATGCAGGTGCTTTCGCGCCGCACGAAGAACAACCCCGTACTCATCGGTGAGCCGGGAACCGGCAAGACCGCGATCGTGGAGGGGCTCGCCCAGCGCATCGTGAATGAAGACGTTCCCGAGTCGCTCAAAGGCAAGGAGGTCATTTCGCTTGATCTCGGTTCGCTTGTCGCGGGCACGAAGTATCGCGGCGAATTCGAAGACCGGCTCAAAGCGGTGCTCAAAGAGATCACGCGCAATGCGGGGAAAATAATCCTTTTTATCGATGAACTGCATATGCTGGTGGGCGCGGGTGCGGCCGAGGGCGCGATCGACGCGGCGAATCTGTTAAAACCCGCGCTTGCGCGCGGCGAATTGCGCGCGGTCGGCGCGACCACGTTAAAGGAATATCAAAAGCACATCGAAAAAGATCAGGCGCTTGAGCGGCGCTTTCAGCCCATTGTGGTAAGCGAGCCGTCGGTGGAAGATACCATTGCGATCCTGCGCGGCATTAAGGAAAAATATGAAATGCACCACGGCGTGCGCATCATGGACCCTGCGATCGTGGCGGCCGCGACCTTGTCGAGCCGGTACATTTCAGACAGGTTCCTCCCGGATAAAGCGGTGGACCTTATCGACGAGGCGGCATCCGCTTTGCGCATGGAGATCGATTCAATGCCGCAAGACCTCGATCAGGCGAAGCGCGAAATGATGAAGCTTGAGATCGAACAGGAGGCATTGAAAAAGGAAACCGACCCCGTGTCAAAAGACCGGCTTAAGAACATCAAGCGCGCGCTTGCCGAATTGAAGGAAAAGACGAGCGACCTTGAGCTCCAGTGGAAAACGGAGCGAGATATCATTGCCGGAATTCGTGAATTCAAAAAAGAAGCGGATGCCTTGCGCCAACAAGCGGAAATAAAAGAGCGCGCCGCCGACCTGCAAAAGGTAGCGGAAATTCGATACGGAAAAATTCCCGACATAGAAAAAAAAATCGCGGCCCAAGAGACAAAGTTGAAACAAATGCAGAAATCGCGGCGTATTCTCAAAGAGGAGGTCTCTGAAGAAGATATTGCGAATGTGGTATCGAAATGGACGGGCATCCCGGTCTCAAAAATGCTCGCAGAAGAAGCGAAGCGCCTGCTTGATATGGAACAGGAACTGAAACGGCGCGTCGTGGGGCAAAGCGAAGCGATCACTGCGGTCGCGCATGCGATCCGCCGTTCGCGGGCGGGTATTTCCGACAGGCGCAAACCGATCGGTACGTTCATGTTCCTTGGTCCCACGGGCGTGGGAAAAACCGAGCTTGCAAAAGCGATCGCGGAGTTTATGTTCCAGTCGGAAGGCGCGATGATACGGCTTGATATGTCCGAGTATATGGAGCGGCATTCCGCCGCGAAAATGATCGGGTCTCCGCCGGGGTATGTGGGGTATGAGGAAGGCGGCCAGCTTACGGAAATGGTGCGCCGCCGCCCGTATAGCGTGGTGCTGTTCGATGAGATAGAAAAAGCGCATCCCGAAACGTTCCATATGCTCCTGCAGATATTGGACGAGGGAACGCTGACCGACGCAAAAGGAAGGAAGGTGAATTTCAAAAACACGATCATCGTCATGACCTCCAATGTCGGTTCCGAGCTGATCGCGGAAGCGGGCACGCTCGGATTCACGGGTGAGAAAGGCGCGCGCGGGCTGACGTATGAGGAAATTTCAGACAGGGTGAAATCATCGCTCAAAGAGCATTTCCGCCCCGAGTTCCTGAATCGGCTCGATGAGATCGTGGTTTTTCACCAGCTTACGAAGGAGGATCTCATGGATATCGTGGATATCAATCTTGCACGGGTTGCGGAAAATCTTGCCGAGCGGCAGATCAAAATAAAAGTAGGCAAAAAAGCGAAAGAGTTTTTGGTTGATGCGTGCAAGGACGTTCACTTTGGCGCGCGGCCTCTTCAGCGTCTTGTTGCGCAGTATGTGCTTGATCCTATTTCAGAAAAGATCCTCAAAGGAGAAATTATCGACGGCTCGTCTGTGCTCGTTGACGCCAAGGATGGTACAATGGTGATAGAGGCGAAATAGTGATCAAATGTTTTTGTGTTGCTCTTGCTTATGATCTTTTCTTGCCCCGTCTTTTATTTATAAATATCAGGAAGACGGGATTGCGATTTGTGTCTGCGCACAATGCGCAGACAAATCGGGAATATCTTAATCCGCCAGTTGGTGGACATCCTTTCATTTCCGTTATGCTTATAGTTTTCTTTTCCTTTCTTTTCTGGCTCGTTGCAGAGCTTCGCATAACAGCGTTAAGCGAGAGTGTTTTTCCGCTCGTGATTTTGACATTGTTTGCATTTTCCGCAATGTGGTATCTTTCCGGGCGGTTCAATGTGTCCGTGCTCGCAGGCGTATACGGCGGTATTTCCGCGGCGCTTTTTTCGCTTGTCCCGAGCGGACTACCCGCGCACATCATCGCGGTGTGCGCTGCCGCAGGATGGTATGCGTTCATGCATGCCGTGGCTGAGCGCCGTCCTCGCGGCGCAGTGCTCGTTTCTTTTGTCGAGGTGTTTGTTCTTTATTTTGCGGTGCTCGCGTGGCACGCGTTTTCCCATATTTCCTTATTCCTTGCGCTTACCATGATAGCGCTTGGCACAGCGCTGATCTTTTTCAATTCGGTCACGGTCATGTGCGAGCTTGGCATGTGGCTGCGCGTGCGGTTGTTCATGTTTTCGCTTGGCGTCGGCGTGATGATTGCCGAGCTGTTCGCGGTGCTCAGCAAGCTTCCGTTTCATATCGCGAACATCGACTTCCTCCTCTTTTTTGTCTATTATATAGTGTGGGACGTGACCGTGCGGTATTTTTCCATCCGCTTTACCAAGCGCGCGCTTGCGGTCAATGTGCTGTTGCTTTTTTTGGGGTTTGGCACAGTGCTCGCTTCTGTGCGATGGCTCCCTGTTTGACCAAGAGCAAAGCGATTGGCGACAAACAGCAGTCCAGCGAGGCGATAGCCGAGTCGCGGCTTCCATAATCCTCGTGAACAACGCCATATTTTTACGTCGCCATCGTCTCCATTTCTTCTTTTATCTTAACGGAAGCGCAGCCCTTCATTATATTTATAAAAAGGGCGTGAGAGGATTAAAGAAGAAATGGAGACGATGGCGGCCATGCCAAATGGAAGGTAAATAATGAAAAAAATAATTTTCTTTTTGTTTGTCTTTGTAGCAGCGAGTATGAGCGGGCTCGTGTCCGTATTATTCATTGCGCCGAAGCTTGCGGGAATCGCGCCATTTTCCAAAATGGCTTTTTTTAACGAGGGGCGCGATCAAACGGTTATCGTGAATAAGACGGAGCAGGTGGTGGTGGAACGAAACACCGCGTTTAAAAAAGCATATGAAAAAAACATTCCTGCGCTCGTGGCGGTCAAATTGATAAATAGCAGCGGCATTACGCAAAGCATCGGCGCCGGTTTTATCGTGAGCGCGGACGGGCTGATACTTACGCGCCGCGAGTGGGTTGGCACGGGCCAGAAAACTACGATGATGGTAGTGCGCGGGAGTGAAGAAACGAAGGCGGAGATCGTAAGGGTCTCCGAAGAGAGCGGGCTTGCGTTGCTGAAAGTTAATGCGTCCGGTCTGCCGGTCGTGTCATTTGCAAAAGATGTTGCAGGTCAATTGGGTGTTGAAGCGTTTCTTATCGGCACGAAACGCGGGAGTGCCGGTCAGATATCTTTTGTAAATACCGGTACGGTGAAAAGCGTGGACGGCAAAATGGTGGAAACGAATATCTACGAAGATTTCCGCATTGCGACTGGTACGCCGCTCGTGAACATCGAAGGGGATGTTATCGGCATCAATTCCGTGAACTCTTCGGGGTATGTGTTTGCCATCGCTTCAGATGAGATCTCTCGTTTCTTGAGCATGTAGTTTTGTTAATGTCCTAGGTACGCACTTTTGGCGGTTTTGATCTCCCAAAGAAAACCGCGCGCAGGGCGAGCGAGCATGGTGCCGTTTCCTGTGTTTCATTCTTTAACCCGCTCGAGCATTCCAGCGATGCTCTCGCTTATGCTCGCCGCGTGATGGTGCGGTGGGCTACGCCATTATACCGCACCCTCCAAGCTCCACGCGGCTCCGCAGGTTAGCGAACAAAACACAGGAAACGGCGAGCGAGTCCGAGGTCGAGCGGCGCGTTCTCGCGGGGAACGCGAACGCGTGTTTTCTTTGGGAGATCAAAACCGCCATATGTGCGCGCATTATAGTAAGCACTTTCCGAGAGAAAATATTTCTGCCATAATAAAGACATATGATAAAAAAAGTCATCATTCCAGTCGCGGGGTTAGGCACGCGATTCCTTCCTGCCACAAAAGCACAGCCGAAAGAAATGCTGCCGATAGTGGACAAGCCCATCATTCAGTATCTGGTAGAGGAGGCGGTTGCCGCAGGGATCACCGAAGTGATCTTTGTGACGGGAAGAGGCAAGCGGGCGATCGAGGATCATTTCGATTATGCGTATGAGCTTGAGCAGGTATTGGCGCATCGGGGGAAAAAGGAACTCATTCGAGCGATACGGGAAATTTCCAACCTTGCTTCTTTTGTATATGTGCGCCAAAAGGAACCGAAAGGGGACGGCGACGCATTGCTTGCCGCGGCGCATATCGTGGGTGATGAGCCGTGCGCGGTGTTGTTTGGCGATGATATTGTCGACAGCAAAGTGCCGTGCTTGAAACAGATGATGGGAACGTTTGAAAAATATAATGATCCGGTCGTAGCGCTTGAGGAAGTGAAGCAAGAGGAAACGTCGTTATACGGAATTGTGGGTACGACGAAAGTAGGCGAGCGCGTACATGAAATCAAGCACATCGTGGAAAAGCCGGCGCAAGGGAAAGCGCCATCTCGGCTCGCCATAGTAGGGAAATATATCATCACTAAAGATATCTTTCGCGAGCTTGAAAAGCTGAACCCAAAGAGTGGGGAGATCCGTCTTGCAGACGCGTTGAAGAATCATCTGACGCACGGCGCGGTGTACGGCTATCAATTCAAAGGTACGCGATACGACTGCGGTTCAAAGATCGGCTTCTTAAAAGCGGTTGTTGACTTCGGTCTCAAGCACGAAGAGACCAAGCGCGAGTTCAAGCATTATCTCAATAAAAGAATGCATCCGAACGGATAACGGAAATAGTCAAAACGTCGAGCCCTCGCTCGACTTTTTTGTTCTAGGTAAACCGTCATGTGTGTGTCATTTCCCAATGTTGACTTTTCCTTTCCCTATCCATATACTCCTGCATATGGATAATTTTGTTATTGCATCACTTAATGTTGGCGGGCATACGGAAGCGATGGACTTCGAGAAAACCGACCAGTGGCATAAGCTCCTCGAGCTCACCTATGCGGCGTGGCGGGTGGCGGATATTGCCATCGAAAACGAGTTTCTCAAAAGCAAGGTAAAGCAAACCGCAGCGGAGATCCTGGTGGAATATCCGAACGCGCTTGGTAATAGAATGAAAATGGAAGAGTTGTCTTCCCGCATCCGGTCCCAACGCGCACTTCTTTCGCTTGCGCAAAAGACAAGCAATTCACGCGAGCTCAATTTTACGATCTTAAAAAACGAATATCACAAAATTGGTACAGTGGTTACCCAGCTTATGCCTCCTGTGGCTACAGAACAGCACCATTATGGTGTTCCAAAAAAAGGAGCTCCCGTTTTGTCTGAATCCGCCGGCTGGCGGAGAAGTTACAAAACGCAGTCCAGCGAGGCCATAGGCCGAGTCGCGGCGGAGTCGCAAAAACAGCAAGAAAAGGTGGTTGATAATATGGTGGAAGTGCGCAGCGCAGAACGCCCGGAAACACATCGTGCTGAGCGCTCCGAGGTACTCACCGAACGCCAGAAAAAGATATTCCAGTTTTTCAGCAAAAGAAAGGGGGAAAAAATACGCTTAAAAGAGATCGCCCAGGTATTCCCGGATCTGACCGACAGGACGGTGCGCAATGATCTTCGAGACCTGTGTACGAAGAAACTCATAGTGCGATCGGATGGGCATGGGCAAGCAAGTTTCTACAAGTTGGTATAAAAAAATAATAAGGAAGATAGGGAAGTTCCCTATGATAATAAGGAAATACCTTTTTTGAATAAGGAATTTCCTTTTTTATTCCCTATCATTTCATGTTTTCCCCCTGCGGGGGATCTCCCGAAGAGAGACGGGTTCCATGTTTCATGATTCAAGTTCCATGATTCAGGTTCCCGGTTTTATGTTTCAGGGTCGTGTTTCCAGTTATCCACAATTGGTGATGTTGCGGTATTCCTGTGGGCACATGATTCCTGTATACTGGTAAGTAATGGCACAAATACTTTGTTTATTGATACGCTTTTAAGTCGGTTGTTTTAGCTATAGGTTTTGTGCGTTTGGAACGGTTGACCTTTATTTGTCTGTACTTTATAATGGGGGAAAGTGAATAGGGTGGTGCGAAGGCGCCATCCGTTCGTATTGGTTTGATGTCAGCTCTTATGCCGGCATCGCGTGGCGTGTGCCACGCGAGCCATGCTTGCATGAGAGGTGCCTTCAAATGAGACGATGGAAAAGCGATTGAAAAGGAAGAAACGCAAGATCATTGAAAAGTGAATAGGAAGAAAGGCAGAGTAACTTCCCTTTAAGTTTGTATATGATCTCGAAGAGAAAAGTCGGGTCGGTGTTATGCATCCTGAGCCTGTCCTGAGTTTATCGAAGGGCATGTCGAAGGGTTGCACAATAGAACTTGATTCTAATTTAAGATCATTCGGTCACGATGGTTATGGCTTGAACGAGAGCAGTCATTATTAATTTTTAAGTAACATAGGACTTACGCAGTTGGATGCAGTTCGAGGCGCAAGCGAGAAGCGACTGAGCCATACGCAGTAGTATGGTGATGGAGCTTCAAAGCGAAGCAACGAAGAAATGCACCGACTGCGTAAGTCCTATAACAAAGCAGATTTCACTCACCGGAATGGTGGGCGGGTCTGCGTAAGCAAAGCATTATGAGTAATCAGCCTTTAGTAGGCCAGAATGCGAAAAAGAAATTATCGCAATTTCTTTCCGCAACGCTTGCCTTCACAACGACTGTTTCATTGTCCGGCTTTGCCCTGATGTTCGCGTTCACCGCGAGCGCACAGGTTGCAACGTTGTCAGACGGTGATGTGGTCAAGACCGCGGATAATCCCGATGTATACATCGTGAAGATGCATCCGCATGGTCAGTACGCGGGTTGGAAGCGTCTTATTCTCAACCCGGAAGTGTTCAATCTTTATGGACACCTCAAGTGGTCAAACATCAAGACGGTAAACCAGGCGACGGTTGATGCGTATCACACGTCTGCATTGGTACGAGGAGAGAATGATCCTAAGGTATATGTCTTGGCGCCAAACGGCGACGTAGGAACAAAAACCTGGATCACAAACGAAGCAGAGTTCCTCGCGGCAGGTTATGACTGGAGTCAGATCGCGCAGGTAAACAACAAAGAGCGCGACATGTACACGACTGCTGGTTCACAGCAGCAGGTACCGGCAGCGACAGGAACGGGCTTGATGGTATCGTTGGCGTCAAACACCGCGGCGGCAGGTTCTATCGTATCTGAGCTTACGGGCTCTGGTACTGGATTGACAGCAGACGGCGCACAGGCACAGGTATCAATGCTCACCGCGAATTTCGCTGCGGGTTCAGATGGCGATGTAGCGGTAACGACATTGAAGGTAAAGAGAATGGGCATTTCAGCGGACGCTGACATCGCGAATGCGTACTTGTACGATGGCGCGACCCGCGTTGCGGAAATGACCAACATCTCTTCAACCTACATTTCATTCGTGAATGCATCTGGTTTGTTCACGGTTTCTCGTGGTACAAGCAAAGCGATCACGGTGAAGATGGATGTGGCAAATGGCACTTCAGCAGGCAAGACAATGGCGTTCGCGATCAACGTGGCATCTGATGTTGTGGCTGGCACAGCTACGGTTTCAGGTTCATTCCCGATCGTGGGTAATGGCATGACGACCGCGAATGTTGGCGACCTTGGTAAGATCACGATCGCAGACGTTTCGAGCTCAACTACCGTTGATCCGGGTCAGACCGGCTACGAAGTATGGAAGTTCAGCGTTGCGGCAGCGGACCAGAAAGTGAGTGTCTCCCATATTAAATTGACGAACGTCGGTTCAGTTGCGACAACTGACCTTACGAACATCAAATTGATGGACGGCGCGACACAGCTTGGCGCGACAGCGGCAACCCTTGCGGTTGACGGCACAGTGACATTCGACCTTTCTTCAAACCCGTTGGTTATCACCGCGGGCCAGACGAAAAACCTGAGCGTGAAAGCAGACATCGTCGGTGGTACGACTCGCACATTCCGCTTCTCTGTACAGAGATCAGCGGATATCGTAGCGATGGACACCAACTACGGTGTTTACCTTAAGCCAAACCAGACCGACTCATTCTTGGTTATCCAACCGGCAGCAGCGACAACGATCAATTCAGGAACATTGACGATTTCAATTGATCCTGCATCGCCGACAGGCAATGTGGCGGCTGGTTACACCGACCAGGAATTGGCGCGGTTCGCTTTCAAAGCGTCCGGCGAGGCAGTGAAGGTTTCATCCCTCACCGCAACTTCAACCACGACTGGCACAGGAGGTTTGAACAACGCGAAGTTGTACTTGGATGGTACGCAGGTTGGCGCGACCGCTGACATTGCAACCACTCCGAACACGACATTCACTTTCGGCAATTCATTCATCATTCCTGCGGGCGCGACCAAGACCTTGGTCATCAAAGCAGAGGTGAAGACAGCTGCAGGTGTTGCGTACAATGCGGGCGAAACTATTCAGGCGAAATTGGTTGCGGGTTCATTGAACGCGCAGGGCCAAACCTCAATGACTTCGATCAGTACGTCAGCGGCAAACGGCAACACCTTGACGGTGCAGACCGGCTTGTTGACGACATCAGCAAACACTGGATTGGCAAATGCAACTACTGCGTTGCCGACTGGTGTTAAGGGCTCAACAAACGTGAAGATTGCATCATTCGTGATCACCGCAGGCTCGGGTGAAGGCGCTGATGTAAGCCAGATCGTAGTCAAAAACGGTGCGACAGAAGTGGCGCTTGGCCGCGACTTCCAGAACTTGACATTGAAGAGCGGTTCAAGCCAGATCGGCACGACCGTTGGTACATTGTCAACAACTGCAGCTAATACCTACACGTTCAATCCGTCTCCTGCGATCAGCATCAACGCTGGCCAGCAGTACGTAGTTGATGTGTACGCAGATGTGTTAAGCAGCGCGTCAAACGCGTATGCGGTGGGCACCGGTGTTGTGCACACGCCGGTTATTCTTGACAGCGTGACCGCAACTAGCAAATCAACCAATAGCGACGCAAGCGACGCGACCGACCGGAACGGTCAGAGCGTGTTCATTGCGCTCGCAGGTTCGTTGACGGTAGCGGCGGCGTCCGACATGCCGATCGCACAGAACCGCGCAATGGGCCAGACAGGCCAGACCTTGGCAACCTTCAAGTTGACCACAGGCACTCCTGAAGCGGTGAACATCTCAAGCATCACGGTAACTGACCTGTTGTCGGCGACCGCGACTGCGGCGACCGGTTCGGTAACGAATCTTTCGTTGTGGAATTCTGCAGGCGTACAGGTTGGCTCAACGGTTGCTTCTATGAGCAGCTCGGCAGTCGGCTTGAACGTGCTCGCGACCTTCAATGGTCTTACGCTGAACGTTGCAAAAGATAAGTCAGAAGTGTTGACCTTGAAAGGCGACATGAACACCTATCCGAACGCAGTGTCAGGTAGCGCGCACATGTTCAAAGTGCAGGGCAATGGCGATGTAACGGCAGTTGGCGCGACGTCAGGCCAGACCATCGCAATGACCGGCGCGGCGATCTCGGGTAATAACCAGAGAGTGTATCGCGCAGAGCTCACCGTCGCAAGCGCGATGTCGAACTTCTCGGGTGGTGCAAGCACCGATCAGAACATTGGTAAATACAGATTTACCAACACGTCTCCGGGCAACTACTCCATCACGGTGTCAGATATTGACCTTGGTTTGAGTACGTCCAAAGCGGCAGCTGCATTTACCGCGACGCGGTATGTCACATTGAAGAGGGATTCGGTAAGTGGCGCGACGGTTGCAAAGACGCAACTTCGTCCGGGTGTGTTGTACACCGCTTCCGCGCTTCACTTCTCTGACATTACGAGCTGGACAGTGACCGCGGGCAATGTGGGTGAGCAGATATTCACGCCGTTCACCATTGACGCCTCAAACGGCACCGGTTATGTAGATATTTATGTCTTGGCTGACACGACTGATACAGGCGCGTCAACAATAACAATATCTAATAGCCTCGGTTCCGGAAACAATGTTGTCACATGGGGTGATGGCGTATCCGCAAGCACAAGCGTCACATCGGTAGACGGCATGCCGGCCATCGGTGCGACGGTTACCTACTAGTAGATCTCAAAACTCGCATACTGCTTGTGACAGTATGATGAGTTTACCCGCCTAAGTTTCTTTAAAGAAATTTTGGCAGGGACCGCAAAGAGCCCCGAATTTCGGGGCTCTTTGCATTTCTGCTTTCGCGTTTTTGTTTTCGTTATTACTCAATCTTACGAGGTGCGACCTCGTAAGATTGAGAGATACTCAAGCAAACACCTCCCCCATTTCGGGGGAGGTGTTTTGCGTTTGCGGAGGCGTTTTGTTTTACCCGCAATCGCCTTGGCGACGGCGGGTGTTTAGGGATGTTTTGCGTTTGCAGATGTATTTTGCGTTTTTGTTGTTATGCCAATATTCGATGTCATTCTACTCCGATCGGAGTAGAATGACATGGTGTGTGGAATTGGCGTTAATAATTCTTATGAGACTAAGTCTCGTAAGAATCAAACATCTCCCCAGAAATAGGGAGATGTTTTGTTTTAGTGGATGTGTTTTGTGTTTTTGTGATTTTTTATATTCGGTCGTCCGACGACCGAATATTGTTTTACCTCGATACTTTAAGCATTTTTGACTTGCGATATGCGCATGGTATAATTGCTGGTATGAAAAAGCTCTCACCAAAGAAGAAAAAAATCATATCCCAAAATCAATTTGGCGTTATTTTGGAAGATATCAACGGAAAATTTGATCTGATGATAGAAGGACAAAAAGCGTCTGATAAAAAGAATGAAAGTAATTTCAAGGTTGTTTTCAGTATCTTTCCAGATTTGAAGATGAATTGATGTTTATTAAAGCGGAAATCGCCGATATCAAAAAGACATTGACGCAGAAAGAGGATAAAGACAGGGTCGCTCTTTTGGAAAAGCGCGTAGAAAAATTGGAACGACAGCTTGCGCAAACGACACGGTAAAATTTGAAAGGAATGATATAATTATTAGTATGAAAAAGCCCTCGCCAAAGAAGAAAAAAGATGTTACCCTCAACGATCTCGCCCTTATGATGGGAAGGGGTTTTAACGAAGTCCATGAAAAAATGGACAGGGGATTTGCCGGTGTGGATGTACGATTCGAGCAAGTGGATGTGCGTTTTGAGCAAGTTGACGAACGACTTGATCATTTGGATCATCAAGTAGCGGGGCTAAAAAAAGATTTTAATGATCTTCAAACTGCTGTTGACGGCTATGCAAAGAAAGCTGATACCTATTTTCAGGAAATGGTAATGTTGGCGCATAAGGTCGATAGAATGGAGCGCTGAATTTTACAGCTCGCAGAAAAGATGGGGGTTCAGCTTAAGGCCTAAGCATTCTCTATTTAACCGATGGTTTTCCGAGAAAGCACTATCGTTTCCATTATAAAAGCCGGCGTATACGCCGCTCTTTTTTTACCGTTTATAGTCGTTCCGCTGTTTCTTTTTCCCTTTGCCACTTCGCGCGGCTTTTTGTTTCAGATCATCGTTGAGTTCGTTTTTGCGCTCTGGGCGGTGCTTGCGTTGAAAAACCCTGTGTATCGCCCCAAAAAGACAGCGCTTTTTCTCGCGCTGTCTTTTTATTTTTTAGCAGTACTGCTTTCTACGATCTTCGGGCTTGACCCGTACCGGAGCTTTTTTGGCAACTACGAACGCATGTGGGGGTTCTTTTCGCTTGTACATTTCTTTTTGTTTTTTGTGGTGTGCGCGGGAATGTTCAAAACAAAAGAAGAATGGGCAAGGATCATCAAGATCACGCTTATTGTCGGCGCGCTTTCCGTTGCTTTTGGCATGTTCCAATTCGTCGGTTCGCTTGTGATGAGCGGCAGTGCGCCGCGCATTATGAGTACCATCGGCAATCCGGCGTTTTTTGCAAGTTATCTTTTCTTTGTATGTTTTTTTGCATTCCTTTTTTATGTGCGCGCCAAACTGCAGGGAAGTTCGGAATACTCACTTCGTTTTTTGTATAGCGCGCTTTCGCTTGTGGCGGTGTTTGCAATTTTAGCTACCGCAACGCGCGGCGCGGCGGTAGGGCTTGCGGCGGTATTTTTTGTTGGCGCGGCGTTGCTCGCGGTATTTTCCAAGAAACGCGCGTTGAAGATCGGCGCGATATCGTTTGTTGTTCTTTCGCTTCTTGGGGTAGTGGTGCTTGTCTCGCAGGGGGCGTTGTTTGAAAAGCCGGAGCGCATCACGCAAGAACAGTTTTATGGTATAGATCATTTCGACGCGCCGGTCGGGGAAGCGCAGAGCGTGCCGTTCCTTTCGCGTATTGCAAATATCTCGCTTTATGACGTAACGGTGCAAACGCGCCTTATCGCGTGGAAGTCGGCACTCGGAGGAATGAAGGAGTCGTCTTTGCTTGGCGTAGGGCCGGAGAATTTTATTCTCGCGTTCAACAAACAGTTTGACCCGGCATTTTATTCCTATGAGCGTTCAGAAGTATGGTTTGACCGCGCGCATGATATCTATATCGACATGCTCGTAACGCACGGGTGGGTAGGGTTGATTGCGTATCTGGCTCTTTTTGCCGCGGCATTGTATACGATCATCTCGCTGTATAAAAAAGGTAAGCTCGATGCCTCGCACGCATTCGTATTTGCGCTGTTTTTTGTCGCGTACGCGGCGCAAAACATTTTCTTGTTTGATTCGTTCTCGGCGTTTCTGATGTTTATCGTTGCGCTTGCGTATCTCAATAGTTTTTCTCAAGAACAAAATGCACCAGCGCCTCGCGGGGGATTTGTGAGCGTATCGATGCTTGCCGTGCCGCTCATTGGTGTGCTTTTGGTGAGTTATTTTTTTACTGCACGACCGGCCGCGGAAGCGTATTTTATCTCAAAGGCAGAAAGCGGAAGATACGATATCCATCAAACGATGGAATATTACCGGCAGGCGACCGCATATCATACATATGGCGACAACGAAGCACACAGTCGTATGGCGCTTGCGGTGGCAAAGTACATTCAGGGCGTTGAAACAAAAGAATTGCCGTCAGGCGTTGAAGCGTATCTCGATGAAGCGATCGCCGCATTGAAGCAAAACATCGACCAGACCAATCAATATCTCTTACTCTATCGGCTTCAGCTTTCCGATCTGTATAATTTGAAGCTCTCCCGTACAGGAATGGCGTCGCCCGAGATAGAAGACATTATTCGCACATCTATCGCGATAAGCCCGGGAAGAATGGAGTTTGAATTCGCGCTTGCGCAAACTGAATTTTTGAAGGGGGATTATCAGAAATCCATTGATATTCTGCTGGGAGCGTCAGCGAAAAACTCAGACCACCCTATGCCATATTGGAAGATCGCGCAAGCGTATCATTTCATGGGAAGCGATGAGAAAGGCATCCCGTATCTTGAAAAGGCGTTATATCTCGGGCAAGGCGTTCGTACTGCGAAAGAGGTGCTGTGGGCGGAGAAGTATTATGTAGAGCACGAAGACCTCGTGAAAATCATCTATATTGACCAGCGGATGCTGCAGGCAGGAGTGGATGATGCGGAGGCAATACGCCTTCATATGAACATGGCGGTTGTCTACGCAAAGCTTGGCAAGAAAGAAAAAGCCATTGAGCACGCGCAAGCAATCGCGCAGCTCGACCCCTCCCAACGTGAAGCCGTGGATAACTTTATTAAAGAGTTATAATACTTTATACTTTTAAACCCTTAAACATTTAAACTTTTCCCATGAGCACTGCAAAATCATTTGAAGATCTGTTTGTGTGGCAAAAATCCCGGGAACTGGTAAACTGCATTTATTCGTTTACACGGAAACCGCTATTTGCCAATGATCGGGGACTTGCCGATCAGATCACTCGCGCCGCCGCATCGGTTTTATCCAATATCGCAGAAGGATTTGAGCGGGGAAGCAGGGAGGAGACGGTATATTTTCTGTACATCGCAAAGGCATCGTGCGGCGAAGTACGCGCGCAATTATACGTCGCACTCGACCAAAAATACATCACGAAGACAGAGTTCGAAAAAGCTGCTGATCTGTGTCGTTTCACATCGTCGCTTATTTCTAAATTCATCGAAAGTTTAAAAGTATCACCGCATAAAGGCATAAAGTTCAAAAAGCCGATCGACAAGGAAAGAGAAGAATTTGAAAAGCAACTCCTCAGCTATCTCCCTACCGACCACCCACTTCGCAATACGTAACCACTAATTTTTTAAACCCTTATACTGTTAGACATTTGAACTTTATATCTTTAAACTAAATCTATGGAATCACAAGAGCAAGCACAACAAAACAAAAAAAGAGTCCCAAAAGCGCTAAAGATCGCGGGGATTGCAATTGGTGCACTTGCCGTTTTTCTAATAACAGCGTTTTACGGCCTTTCGTGGTATGGAGAGTGGAGCTTGAGGCAAGACGTTGCACGGATCATTGAGCAGCAAAACCGGCCATATCTTGAAGACACCTATGGAGGAAAAACGCCAAAAGAAACACTTGAGCTTTTCATTGCTGCAGTCGAAAAAGAGGACTTTACTCTCGCAAGCAAATACTTTGTTTTGAGCAAACAAAGAGAATGGGAGAGCGGATTGGGAAAGATAAAGGAAAGGAATAATTTGAATTTACTGCTCGAAAAGATGTATAAAATGGAAGACAGGGGATTTTTAGGCCCCGATTCATTTCAAATGGCGGCAAAAGATGAAAAAGGCGTTTTTATGACTTTCATATCATTTATTAAATATCCATCTGGTATCTGGAAAATTCAAGAACTCTAAAATGACAAAAAAAATCTCATTTTTTCTCATAGTTTTTGCATTCATTTCCCTTGTTTTTTTTCAGCAGGGCAGGGGATACGATGACAAAACCACCCACCCAGGTCTTACTGACGAGATGGTTGATTTTTATAATGCTTCATTTGATGCAAAATTAACCAGCGAAGAAAAAGAGTGGATAGTTCAGGGAGCGATAGATGAAGATATTCCGCCTCGGTGGATAAACCATTTTTATGATCCAATTTATAACGAAGGATGGAAAGCAGAAAATCTCGGCACCGTACCGCCCTCAACACTTCGCTTTCTTTCCGGCATATTTTTTAACATCAATACAGAAATTGTTTCTTCAAAGCAGTGGGTTCATGATGAGGTTTTACAGGCGCGCTATACAAGTTATGGTGGAAATAACACGTGGGAAAATGCTATTCGCCAATATGCAAACGGCAATAAAAAAGATGCATATTATATTTTAGGTCATGTTTTGCATTTGCTTGAAGACAAGACAGTTCCTGATCACACAAGGAACGATACTCATGCTCATGAAGGATCATTTATTAGTGGCGATGGAGGTAGTCCATATGAAGATTATGGCAGGAATTTTAATCGGCAGAATTTAACGACAGCGCAAGAGTTGCGCCAGTTGAATAAACAACCATTTTTTCTACCTTCAATTGATGAATATTTTGATTATCTTGCAAAGTATTCAAACGGCTATTTTTTTAGCGAACATACAATAAATTTAAAAAAATATACGAATCCTAAAATTATAAAAGAAAGGATCTACAATAATGATCTTTTTTTAGGTTACAGCAAGGATAAGGATGGAATAGAATTTCCATTGGTAAAAATAAAAGAAACGTTTGATACAGGAAGTGGGGGCGTATTGCGAGAATATTCTGTAAATGAAAAATATATCTTAGAGAATTATTTCTCCCGGCTTACTCAAGAGGCGGTTCTATCTGGTGCCGGTGTTATTAAGTTATTTCACGAGGAAGCGGAAAGGGCTAAACAAAACAAAGCATCTATTTCTCCTGTACCACAAATAAGCTGGTGGCAACAAATGAGATCTCCTTTATATGGTGGCATTGCCTTGTATAATAACGTAAACGAAACAGTGGTAAGCGCATATAGTTTTGTTACCTCTTTTACCGCTAATACCATCTCTTTTTTTGGTAATTACTCAAATCTATTTGCCGCGCAGCTGAGCGGGTTGATCAGTACAAACGCACAGCCAGCGCCTGCGCCGGCGGTGGTTGTCGTGCAAGAACCCGCTTTGGTGCCTGTTGAAATCAATGCGGGTTCGCCCATCCCTCCGCAATCGATAGATGTCCCCGCAGAGACAGCCGCCGCTCCCACGATAGCTGCTCCGCAAGTAACACCCGCGGCAGAGATGATTACTGTGCCGCCGCCCGCTAATGTAGTAGAAATTCCCGCGATAATATCCGAAGCGATCGTAGATGTTCTGCCTTTACCCGCGCCGGTATATCGCGGCAGCGCTTCCGTGACGGGTGTTTCGCCGGATGCATTGGTGGCACAAAATAATACCCCATTAACCGCAGCAGAGACACAGACAACAAATACAACGACAGCCACAACTTCTACAAATGATACGCTTGCGACAACGACCGACAGCACTTTTGCAACCACGACCGATGCGACGAAAGGCGATACGGCAACATCAACGGAAGAAGTGATCGTGTCAGCGACACCGACCGAGCCGGTGATCGCAGAGACACCAGAGGTCATTGATGGGCCGCCGGTCGTCATCAACGAAATTGCCTGGATGGGCACGAAAGCGCAGGCAAATGACGAATGGATAGAGCTGTATAACAAAACAAACAGCGACATCGACCTTTCCGGCTGGATGCTTGAAAGCAGGAATCAGCGATTTTCCGTCGCATTGCAGGGCGTGATTCTTGCGAAGGGATATTTTTTGCTTGAACGTACTGCAAGCACGACGACAGATCAAGCGGAGAACATGACATACTCTTCGCACAAAGGCGTGTTGGTGGACTCCGGACCGGATGCAAATGTGTATCTCAAAAACGGCACGACAACAGTTGACAATGTTGATTTTAACAACCGTTGGATCGCAGGAGAGAACGGGGTGAAGCGCACCATGGAGCGGGTGAGTCCATATGCGACGAGCACGCTCTCATACAATTGGAAAACATATTCCGAAGCGCTTACACCGCCATTTGCAAAAGCCGCAATCGTAGATGGTATTGCAAACGACATCCTCGGTACGCCGGGCGCGAAAAACAGCGTGACCGGATACTATACGCCAACGGGGGGTGTCACCGAGAATACCGTATGGCGTAAGGCGTACAGCCCGTATTATGTGCCGGCCTCCACCGCCATTCTGCAAAATGCGACGCTTACGATAGAGCCGGGAACAGTGGTTAAATTTGCTAAAGGAGGATACTCTTATCCCGGTGGGCTGGAGGTGCATGGTGTTTTAAAGGCGGAGGGCACGCAAGCCGATCAGATCATTTTTACTTCATTTCTGGACGATGCGGTAGATGGTATCGATTCCAATCAAGATGGAAAATCCACAAGTCCTGCGCCCGCAGATTGGATGCGCATTGATTTTTTCAACACGACGAAGCCATCGGTGATCCGTTACGCAAAAATATACTATGGCGGACAGGGGTACACCAATGCTAACGGTTATCCCATGTATTCCGGCGCAGTTAATATTCAAAATGCAAGCCCTGTTATTTCTGATTCCCTGTTTGACGGCAATAAAGCGATATCTCTCTATGTCAAAGGAGATTCGCATCCGATCATTACAGGAAACACTATTAAAAACACCGTGACGCCATACGGATACGGCATCCAACTTGCCAATGCCAGCTCCACAGCGGACATTATTGGGAATATTTTTGAGGACAATGGCGTCGGTATCAGCTCTGAATCCGCGACAAGTACGCCGCTTATTGTGAGGGACAATACATTCGCGCGCAATCAGAAAAACGGCGAGTTTAAGGGCGGCACCGACTTCAACCTTGATAACGCGAATAATCAGGACAGCGAGCGTAAAGGAGGGTTTTATATTCGGCTTGTTGTGAGCGAGGGACAGACAAAAACGCTGAAACAAGATACGATGCCGTATATTCTCGAAAGCGGGTTTACCGTAGCGGAAGGAGGCACGCTCACCATTGAGCCGGGCGCGGTCATTAAAAGCAAAAATTTAAACGATTTCGGTTCTTTTGCGGTGCCGTTTATCATAGAAGGAACGCTGCGCGCACAAGGAACAGCGGCCGCACCGATCGTATTCACCGCATTTGCAGATGATAGCGACGGATATGACAGTGATGGTTCGGCAGCCGCCCCCACTCCCGGCGCATGGAAAAACATCCAATTTATCGGCGCAACATCGTCCGATTCTATTTTAGAATATGTGAGTGTTCGTTACGGAGGACGCGGTACGAATGTATGTCCCTATGCGTACTTCAGTGGTCCGTGCATGGAATATAAAGGCGCGGTACTTGTGCAGGATGCAAGCCCGACCATTTCGCACGCGGCATTTAACCGCAATCTCGCGATAGCTATTTTCGTAGAAGGGGATGCGCAACCGATCATCGAATACTCTGATATTCGCGATACACAAGTAGGAGTGAAAAGTCCGCGGGAAACTATCGGCGGCATCGGTATCAGCATTGGCGCGCAGTCAACGCCGACGCTTACCGATAATACTTTCTCAAACAATCTCGAGGATGTAATAGATAGGCCATGAGCGACAATATTCTTGTAAACATCATCAAGTGGCTCACGGGCGCGGCATTGTGCGTGCCGCTTGTGTTTTCGGTGTATTTTTACCCGTCACACATTGCGCCCCAGACATTTCTTTTTCGTCTGATCGTGGAGGCGATGCTGTTTGCGTATCTTGTATTGGTGTTGCGAAACAGCGCGTATGCGCCAAAGTTTTCCCCGATGCTGTGGGCAGTTGCTGTATTTATCGGGGCGCAGGCGCTTGCGGGCGCGTTCGGGGTTGACCCAATACAGAGTTTTTTTTCCGATTTTGAGCGGCATTGGGGATTTGTAACCATTATCCATTTTTTCGCATTTTTTGTGATCGTGAGCGCGGTGGTGCGCGAGGAGCGCTCGTGGCGCTGGCTCCTTGCGGTGTCGGTAGGAGCAAGTTTTCTTTCTGCAGGATATGGTGTGTACCAATTCTTCTTTGAAGATATCGGGCGCATCTATAGCACCATCGGTAATGCCGGATTTTTTGCGACGTATCTGTTACTCAATGCGGCACTTGCGCTATGGCTTGCGCTCGGCGCGTTTTTTGCGCGTCCGTGGCGGTTTGCGTTCGGAGGCATTGCCCTTGTGAATGCAGTGGTCGCCATGCTCACCAGCACGCGTGCGGCGATGCTTGCGCTTGCGGCGGGAATATTCGTGATAGGGTGCGGATATATTTTTTGGTACGAGTATAAGACAAAGCGGTTGAAGATGGTCCTTGCGACGCTTCTTGTTGTTTTTGTGCTGGTGGGAGGTGCGGTGCTTGCGCTTGCGCATACCGGCTTTGGTGCAAAAATAGGGATCAGCCGGCTTGCTATTTTTTCGCTTTCCGACGTTACGACGCGCACGCGCCTTTTTGCGTGGCAGGCGGGGTGGAAAGGATTTTTGGATGCGCCGCTTCTTGGCGCGGGCCCTGAAAATTTCAAAGTCGTGTTCAACAAATATTTTGACTCCGGGTTTTACGCGTATGAAATAGGAGAGACCGAGTTTGACCGCGCGCATAACATATTCATCGAACAGCTCTCTACGGGCGGCGCTATCGGCTTTATCGCGTATGGTACTCTGTTTGCGGTGTTTTTGTATCTTGTATGGAGCGGACAGCGCACGGGTGCATTGAGCGCGCACGCTTCAATTATCCTTGCCGCGTTTGCGGTGGCGTATGGCGTGCAAGGGTTTTTCAACATGGACACATTCACATCCTTTTTGCCGCTCTTTTTGGTGTTTGGATATGTCGCGGCACGCACCACGCATACGAGCGAAGAACATCCTCATGTGCCAAATGCCGCGCAAGGATCGCTCACATTTTCTTTTGCGGCGGTTGCGCTTATAGTATTTTTTGCGCTTGCGTATGTGGGGTGGGCGGTGAATATACATCCTGCCCGAGCCGATCGCGCGCTTTCCGATGCGGACGATCTGCGCCAGCGCATAGGGGAGATGGATCAAAGCGATGTGCTTGGTGCGGCAACGGCAGCATACCGGCGCGCACTTGACCTTTCTACGTACGGAAAAGGAACGGTTCAAAAATCGCTTGCCGCATACGCGCTCGGTTTCTATCAAACATTCGGGAGGCGATCACCGCAAGCATTCAGCGACGAATTTCTTCCATTTTCCATGCGTGAGCTTGAAATATATATCCAACAGCATCCTCGTGATTATCTCGCGCATAGCACACTCGGGAAACTGTATAATGTTCAACTCCTGCTTACTGCAAAAAAAGATGAGCAGATCGAACGCATGCTCGCGCAGGCACAGACGCTTGCGCCGGAACGGCTTGAGATGCCGTTGGTGTTCGCACAGCGCGCGTTGATCGAGGGCGATTACAATGCCGCGGCCGCGCACGCAGACGAAGGGATAGCAAAAAGCAAAAAATTTCTCGATTTTTATCGTGTCGCGTTTATCGCGTATAGCTTACAAGGAAATGAAGACAAGGCGTTTCGCGCGCTCGATGAGGGCGTACACAATGGACTTTCTCTGGTAAGCGAGAAAGAAATGGGGTGGCTTGCACAGCAATACGAGCGGCGCGGCATGGAGGAGGAAGCAGAAAAGTGGTATGCGCGCGCGGCAGAGGTGGCTCAATGATATGAACAGAGAAGAAGCGAAAAAACTGTATATAAATATTGCGAAAGGAGGAGTATTTGCCTCCCTGCTTTCGCCCGTGGTGCTTTCGGCGCCGTTCTTTTTTCCGTTTATCGTACCAAAGACATTGTTTTTTCAAGTGGCGGTTACGGTCGCATTGTTCTTTTATATCGTGGTGGTGGCGCTTGATAAAAGATACGCGCCGAAATTCGATACGCTTACCAAGCTCGTGTTCGCGTTTTTTGGCGTCTATGTGCTTGCCGCGGCATTGGGGGAAAACCCCGCACGGAGTTTTTTTGGCACCTATGAGCGGATGCTTTCGGTGGTGAATATGGCGCATTTCGTGGCGCTGTATCTGATAGTGAGGTCGGTGTTCGTGTCTCAAAAGGACTGGTTGTGGCTTTTGCGCGCATCGGTGGGCGCGAGCGTGCTGGTAAGTTTATACGGTGTGGGCCAAAAAGTTGGCATTGATTGGTTTTATCATGCGGGCATCGATCGTATCGATTCCACTATCGGCAATGCGGCGTTTGTTGCGGGGTATCTCATATTTGCCGTATTTTTTGCATGTATGGTGCTGGTGAAGGACGGCAACCCCGTATTTCGCGCGTGTGCGGCAAGTTCGCTCGCGCTGAACGCGGTCATTATCTACTTCACCGGCACGCGCGGTGCGGCAGTTGCGCTTGCGGCGGCGAGCATTGTGCTTCTTGCCGCATATTTTTTCAGACCGGTCCGCGCGCCGCTCATAAAAAAGGAACACATGAAATGGGCGCTGACCGTGATCGCACTCGCGCTGCTTGCGGTGGTGGCGCTTGAAGGGAAGGGCGTGTACCGGTCGTTTCAGCGCTTCTCATCGATCTCGCTTGCCGATGCCACGGTGCAGACACGCCTGCTTTCCGTTTCCACGGGTTGGGACGGGTTTTTGGCTCGGCCGGCGCTTGGATGGGGCCCGGAGAATTACAACCTTGTATTCGATAAATACTATAATCCCAAACTGTACCCCACCGAGAATTGGTTTGATCACGCGCACAATATTTTTTTTGATATCGCGACGACCATGGGCATTGCGGGGCTTATCGCATATGCGGCGCTTCTTTTGTATCTTGTGTTCCGCACGATCTCGTTCGCGCGAGCCGCTCCTGAGAATTATTGGGTTGGGGTATTTGCATGCGCGCTCGTCGTTGCGTATTTTATGCAGAACGTATTTGTGTTCGACAGTTTGGCGACCTACCTTCCGTTCTTTATCTTGCTTGCATTCGCAAGCAGCGGATTTAAGTTGGGCAACGCAGATGAGCGCGCCCCAGAAGACAAGGCGAGAAAATTTTATAACCCATCGCTCACGATCATCGCGGTGCTTTTGCCGGTTTTTGCGGTTGTGGTGTATTGGGTTGATGTGCGGCCGGCGCTTGGCGCGTATCATACGGTGGCGGCATTGCAGATCCCGGTATCCTATGCGGGCGATGCGCTCGAGCGTTTCAAACAGGCGCTTGCGTACAGCAATTTCGGGCGCGAAGAGATCCGCGGAAAGCTCGCCGATTACACGAGCGATGTATTATATGAAAAAGACATTACGGACAGCGAATTGAAGCGCCGCATCGCAGAGTTTACGATACAAGAAATGGAAGACAGCATCGTGCATGAACCGCTCAATTTCAGGAATTATCTCTATTATGCGAATTTTTTAAGCGGCAATCACGAGGTGCTCGCGGCAGTTGGCATTTCTGACGCGCTTGCGCGTGCGGATGAAACACTCGCGCGCGCACAGGAGCTCGCACCGCAGAAACCGATACTGTATCTCCAGTGGGGAAAGGTGAAATCGCTGGAAGGGGATGTCCGGGGAGCGGTGCTGTTGTTTGAAAAGGCGGTCGCGCTGAACCCCGCCGCTATCGACTCTCAGGTGCGCCTTGCGTTCGCATACCGAATGGCCGGTGCGCGCGAGCGGTCGCTTGAAGTTTCCCGCGCTGTTCTCGGCACCGGCGCACAGCTGGATATTCGCACCTATATCGAGTTTGCCGAAAATTTTGCGGCGCTTGGCGCATATGATGAAGCGGCGGCTATGGCGCGCAAAGCGGCCGAGCTCGACCCTTCGCTTGCAGAGCAGGCAGAGGCGTTCATGCGGACGCTTGATGCGAAAAAAAGCGCACCGGCCAAACAGTAATACACAGAAGTGCGTTGTACCCTGAACGCAAGAAGGTGTATAATAGAAGGGAAATGCCATTTCAACCGGTACAATCAGATCCTGAGTACCATAGTTTTCAAAGGCGGCAATCTTTTCTGTGGGTTGCGCTGTTGGGCGTTGTTTTGCTTATCGGCGGCGTAGTGTTCTTGATCGCGTATCAGCTCATGCGCGGCGGAGGGGGAAACGGCGGCGCGCCGTCTGCGGTGGTGATGCCTGCGGTGAATGCGGTGGCATCGATCATACGCGGAGAAGCTGTTTCACAGGGCGATTATTTCCTGATGAGTGAAGTATCCTCGACCGATAAGCGCCTGAGAATTTTCAAAGTGTATTATGCGCCATTTTCAAAAGAAGAGATCTTTGCGATCCCGTGGCGCGATGGCGCGGCAGCTCCCGTGGTCGCGGAGTACGGCGAAAATCTTGCGGTATTCCTTGATTCCGGGCGGAGCATAGTGATCACGCGGGAAGGGAAAACGGTGTCGCTTTCCAATTCTTTTTTTGTGCCGGAAGATCCTCACTTCACTATTTCTCCCGATGGGAAGAAAATGGTGTATTTCAAGCAATTCTCTTCGCTCGGTACGAAAAGCCTCACGATCCGTGATCTTGAAAAGAACGAAGATGTGTTCGGTTGGCCGATAAACTCTCCCGCTTCCGAGACGTGCGATTTTAGCGGATGGTCGGCAGATGGAGGAAAAGCGTATTGCACGAGCGTAAAAAACGGCAGGGTGATGGTGAAAGCGGTTGATGTGCGGCGATATTCATATGCCGTTGCCGCATCATTTTCCGGCGTGCGGGATGCGCAATTCTATCCCGCGCATGCGCTTGTTGTCGCGGCAGACAAACAAAGCATATTCACGTTCGATATCACCACAAAAGAAAAAAAGGATGTCCTTGCGCTTGCGGGCGAAGCAGTGGAAAGCGTTTTTCTTGCGCCCGACAGATCAAAGATAGTGTTTACCGCGGGCGGTGCCGTGCATGCGGTGGGGCTTGATGGCAGTGGTAAAAAGGAGATCGATCATGCAACCCGCATACTTTCATTATTGCCTGACGGCGCTCGCGCGCTGGTAGAGGTGTCTGAAGACGGAGGAGCGCATTATGCCATCATCGGTATAGACGAAGAGAGCCATGCGGAGTTGGGCGGCATTACCAAGGATATCGTGCATGCCCAGTTCATCGGCTGGTTCTCAGGAGGCGTGAAGTAGGAATCATGAATCAGGAATTATGAATAAAAAGCAGGATGTGCTATCCTTGATTCTTGATCCGCTATTCCTAATTCTTGACCAATGGCCGGCCTTCCTTCTGAAGAGATCAAATCGCGGCTCGACGTCCACGAGGTGCTGTCGGGCTATATTCGCTTGCAAAAAGCGGGGGCGAATTGGCGCGCATTGTGCCCATTCCATAACGAAAAAACGCCGTCATTCCATGTGTCTTCGGCCCGCCAGATATGGCATTGTTTCGGGTGCGGGGAGGGCGGCGACATCTTTAAATTCGTCATGAAAATGGAGGGGGTGGAATTCGTTGATGCGTTGCGCATCTTGGCAAAAAAAGCGGGGGTGACCCTTCGCGCCCAGGATCCGAAGCTTGCAAGCGAGCGCACCCAACTGCTCGAGATCTGTACTGCCGCTGCGCGGTATTTCCAGAACAATTTTGAGAGCGAAGCGGGCGCAGAGGCGCGCACGTATCTCGCAAAACGCGGCATGACGGAAGAAACGATGCGTGAGTTCCGCATCGGCTATGCGCTTGATTCATGGGACGGGCTGTATCAGTTCTTGACGTTGAAAGGATACAAAAGTGACATGATCGAAAAGGCGGGGCTTGCGATCGTGAGTGAGAAATCGGGAAAGAAAAGATATTACGATCGTTTCCGCGGCAGGATCATGTTTCCGATCGCAGACCAGAATGGCGACGTCATCGCGTTCACCGGCCGCTACATCAAAGAACGGGAGGGGGAGGGGAAATATGTGAACAGCCCGCAAACGATACTCTACAACAAAAGCACTGTGCTGTACGGGCTTGATAAAGCGAAGATGGATATCCGCAAAGCGGAAACGGCGGTGCTTGTAGAAGGGCAGATGGATATGATCATGGCGTATCAGGACGGCGTCAAAAATATCGTCGCGGTGTCGGGCACGGCATTCACGCCGTATCAGCTTGCGACCCTAAAGCGCTACGCTTCCAAGCTGTGTATTCTTTTTGATGCCGACCCTGCCGGCGACGCGGCAACGCGCAAGAGCATCGCGCTCGCGTGGGACCAGGGGTTTGCCGTGAGCGTCGCGAAAGTCCCCGGAGAAAAAGACCCGGCCGATTTCGTGATCGACCACCCTAAAAAGCTCGCCGAAGAGATCGCGCGCGCGGTATCGGTGATGGACTACTATTTTGACTCCGTATTTTCAAAATACGACCCTAAAAAAGTGGAAGACAAAAAGATCATTGCAGCAACTTTGCTTCCGCAGATCAAGAAACTTCAGAGTAAAGTAGAAACGCATCATTGGCTCGAGCAGCTTTCGTTGCGGCTCGGCACGAAAGTGGAGTATCTCGAAGAAGAAATGAAACGCATCAAGCCGGAAGAAAGTTTTCTTGAGCATGCCGCTGTGCCAAAAGAAGAAGAGGAAAAAACAGTGATAGAACGCACGATAGTGGATAAGTTCTTGGAGCATCTTATGGCGCTTGTCTATGCGCAGAAAGAAGAAAAGGCGTTTGCCGCGTCATGCGACGTTCTTTCCGGGTTTGAGTTCCTTAATCGTATCCGAGAAGACGAAAACATAGGAAAAGACATGATCTCTGCCCCCATGCGCGAAGTATTTGACTTATTTATGAAATATGGTAAAATCAAGGGACATTCAGGCAAATTCGATGAGCCAATGACCGCAGACGCACAGGACATACTCAACGAAGTTCTGCTGATGTCCGAGATCTCCGCATACGAGAACATCGAGCAAGAGATCCTTTTTTCCGCCTCTCGCGTAGAGCGCGAACTCATCGAAAGCGAGCTCAGGTGGCGCGAATTCGCATTACGGGAAGCGGAGGCAAAAAACGATGCGGCGCTTTCCGATCGTTTGTTTCAAGAAGTAAGCGCGTTGAGCGCAAAGAAGTCAAAATTAATGCCGCAAACCGCGGCGGTAAAATAATTGTGAAATAGCATGGCAAAACCCGCAAAAAAAGCGTCAAAGAAGCCGCAGAAGCAAAAAAAACATAAACCCGCGCCGAAAAAACGCGAAATAAAAAAACGCGCGCCGAAAAAAGCGGAAGTGAAAAAACCGCTGACAAAATCGTTCCATAAGCAAGAAGGGTTCATTTCAAGCCCGAAGAAAAAGAAGGTGGCGGAAGCTGATGCACAGGAAAAGGCGATGAACGAATTGCTTACGAAGGGGCGGCTCCGCGGATTCGTGACCTACACGGAAATTTTGCATATGATGCCGCACATCGAGCAGGATGTTTCGGCGCTCGAAACGCTCTACGAGCACTTAAGCGACGCGAATATCAAGCTCATGGATGCGCGCGACCTTCTTGAAATACCGGAAGAAGAAGAGGGAGAGAAAAAAGAAGGGAAGAAAGAAAAGAAAAAGAAGAAGGCGAAGGAAAAAGCCGATGACGCGGATGACGCCGCGCAGGATTCCGTGCAGATGTATCTGCGCGAGATCGGCAAAATATCGCTGTTGACCGGCGATGAAGAAAAAGAGCTCGCCAGAAAGATCGAGCAGGGGAACGAAGAAGCAAAACGCAAGCTCACCGAAGCGAACCTGCGGCTTGTGGTCAGTATCGCCAAGAAGTACGCGGGAAGAAGCCCGCATCTCACGCTTCTTGATCTTATCCAAGAGGGGAACATGGGCTTGTTCAAAGCGGTGGAGAAGTTCGATTACCGGAAAGGATATAAATTCTCAACGTACGCGACGTGGTGGATACGGCAGGCGATCACGCGCGCGCTGGCAGACCAGGCGCGCACCATCCGCATTCCCGTGCATATGGTAGAAACGATCTCGCGGTTCACGCAGGTGAAGCGCCGTCTCCTGCAGGACCTGGGCAGAGAGCCGCTCGCGGAGGAAATCGCGGCAGAAATGGAGCTTGAAGTGGAAAAAGTGCGCCATATCATGAAGATCTCGCAAGAGACCATCTCGCTTGAAACGCCGCTCGGAGACGACAGCGAGGATTCAACGCTTGGCGAATTCATCGAAGACGAAAAAGAGATCGTGCCGTCGCAAAGCGCGGCGCGCGGCTTACTGCGTGATCAGCTCAAAGAGATCATGTCCGACCTCAGTCCGAGAGAACAAAAGATCCTTCACATGCGGTTTGGCATTGAAGATGGCATCACACATACGCTCGAAGAGGTGGGAAAAGAGTTCGGGGTCACCAGAGAGCGCATCCGCCAGATCGAAGCGAAAGCGCTTGAAAAGATTCGCGCGCATAAGAAGCTTCATAAGCTGGAAGGATATTAAAACCGGTTTTAGTTGCGCGGGGTTACAAAAAAAGTATATAATTGATACGCTTTGTTCTTTCCATTTTATTTCGTCAAGCGAGGAGCAAAATAAAAACTTGTTTTCATTTTGTCCGAGCGTCGGCGAAACAAAGGGCTTACACCCTTTTATTTTTTCGGCAGCCGATCGGCCGCAATGTCGGCCGGCACCGGTGCCGGAATTACCGTAAAGCACTCCGCTGGCGTACGCGCAAGCGCATGCCGGTGGAGATGCGATGCGGGAGATATTTTATATTCCGCGGTGGCGCAGTGGTAGCGCAGGCGACTGTTAATCGCTTGGTCGTAGGTTCGAATCCTACCCGCGGAGCCAGATAGGACAAAAACACCCATATGGGTGTTTTTCGTTTTCTACGGATTTTTTGTTGCCGGTGTGGTAAAATGAGTTTATGAGAGTAACCAATTTTTTCAAATTGGTTATTGCGATTGTTGTGTCGGAATTAGCCGGAGTGATCGGTTCGGTTTTTACTATCTCCGCGATTCCGACTTGGTATGCCGGGCTGGTGAAGCCGGCGCTGAATCCTCCCGCATGGGTGTTTAGTCCTGTGTGGACAGCGCTGTACGCGCTGATAGGCATTTCTTTGTATCTTGTCTGGAAGAACAACTGGGAAGTCAAAAATCGCTTTTTGGAAGTCAGACGAAAAGCGTGGAACAGATGGTCCGAACGTTTGTGGACCGGCGACCTGCAGAAAATGAACGCGGTGGCGATCTTTGGGGTGCAATATATTTTAAATATCGCATGGCCGTATCTGTTTTTCGGCCTGCACCTTCCCAGCTTTGCTTTTTTTGAACTCTGTGCGCTGTGGTTTTCGATCGTCTGGACGGTCGTTGTTTTTTACCGGATCTCGCGGCCGGCGGCGTATCTGCTTGTGCCATATCTTGTATGGGTGAGTTTTGCTTTGTACTTGAATTACTCGATCTGGATGCTTAACTGAGCTGATGTATTACTCGCGGTTCACGATCGTGTGTCAGAGCTTTTTCAGTAAAAATTTTGCTGAATAATAGCCCACGATAAATGCAAGGGCGTGGACGACGCCAAACGCAAGGCCTGTTCCCACAAGTCCCATACCTAAAAAAGTCAACCCGCGCAAGGGGATGCCAAAGGGCTGGTAATAGAATATCGCCGGGAGGATATTGTAATAGAAGCCAAAGATCGATGAAATGATAACGCCGGCGGATGCTACTGTGATAAACGTATTTCCTTTAAGGTCAAACACCGACAGGAATATGAGTGAAAAGATAAAATAAAAAGCCATCTTGGCCATAAAATAGGCCGGGGTTTCCATCGGATCTGAAAATAACAAGTGAGAAAAATAATCAATGACAAAGACGCCGATGGCGGATATTAAAAGAGAACCAAGTACTATTTTTATATAATTTTTCTTATCAGCCATTTTCTTATTGTAAAAATTATCGCCGTTAGAACAACAGCCCCGGATACGGAATACAGTGACCAATATTCGCTGACCGTTCTGCCCCCGAGAACAATGTACATTAATTCATCTGCAGCTAAGCCAGAGCCCACAGAAAAGATGCCTATTCTCAATCCAGTATATCTTTTAGGTACTAGTAAAGCAAAGAAAATAAACAGTACCCCGATCCAGAAATGATGAATGATCGCCCCGCTCACGATGAGTTTTCTCTGGGGAAAAAGAAAAACCTCCATCCTCATCGCAAGAACAGTTACAACAAAGATACTATAAAAAACAGTATCGCTTTTCATGATAGCATATTACCATCTTGAACGCGGGCCCTCCAAGACATATACTATACATATCATCAACCCGTTATACCAAGTAAGAAAAAGCAATAAAATATAAGCATATGTTCGAATTAACAAAAAAAGTGGCATTCGTGACGGGCGGTCGACGCGGCATGGGCAGAACCCATGCGCTCGCGCTGGCAGAACAGGGGGCAAGAGTCGTTGTTGCCGATATTGACCAAAACGAATGTATGGCGGTGGTCGAGGAAATAAGATCAAAGGGCGGCGAAGCCATTTGCTTTCAGATGGATGTTTCGAATAAGGCCGAAATTGAGCACGTATTTGATGAAGTTATCAAGCAATATGGCCGTCTGGATATTTTGGTCAATAATGCCGGTATCTATATCCCAAAACCAGCGCTTGAACTCACAGAAGAAGAGTGGGATAAAACGATAGATATCAATCTCAAGGGACAGTTCCTTTGCGCCCAACGAGCCGCGAAAGAAATGGCAAAAATAAATGGGGGCGGATCATCAATATATCCTCGGTTGCTTCCGGTCAGGTTGGCGTGGGAATCGCCGGCGGCGCGCATTATACCGCGTCAAAAGGCGGGGTTATCGGCATGTCAGAGACCTTAGCGATCGAGCGGGCTCCTTTGGGGGTCAATGTGAATGTCATTGCTCCCGGCGCGATCGACACTCCGATGGTGCAAGCCGCGCAAATACCAAAAGAGGCAATGGACGCAATGCTCGGGCGTGTGCCGCTTAAGCGGATCGGGAAACCGGAGGAAGTATCCGCCATGGTTGTTTTTCTCGCGTCTGAAGAAGCAAGCTATGTCACTGGCGCAACATTCTATGTGGATGGCGGCTGGCTTGCCGTGTAACGACCAGGATAGGCAAGGATGTTGCCGGGAATTTGCCAAATTGCGGTGCGGAATGCGTGAAGTGCGCGGAGCAAAGGAGAACTCTTTCTTTTATTAGTATTTGTTGCTATACTCACAGAACGGTTAATTAATCACATATATATGGGAAGAAAAACAGGCATTGTAAAGGGGCGAGCATCTCATTCTCACAAAACAAAGAAGCGATTGGAGATCAAGCGTCTTATGCTTGAGGCAAAGAAGAAAAAAGGAAAGAAGAAATAAGAGCCGTAGCGCGTATATCGTTATATTTTCTTTATGAACGAAGCACCGCCAGATCAAGAAGAAAAGGAGCGGAAAAAGGGAGAAATAATCACTTTAGCTAGAGAGCTTAGCGAGAGCCAGGAGAGTTTTCCGTTTCCCGGCATTGAATCGGGGTCGTACGAAAAACTGAAGGCCGCCGATGAGGAATTTCCCGGTTTTGTTACCCCCATAGATGAATTGATCGTAAGATTTGAGAGTGAGGGAATGAAGGTTGCATTAGGAGAGTATCCTGATAGCGGAAATGTTTTTATCCTGCCATCACAAAGCAATGACATTGAAATGGATAGCATTCTGCCGAGACATTTGCGTCCCGAGGCGACGGATGAGAAACTTAATGAATTGATCTTGCTAAGCAAGGAACAGAAATAAAAAGACGTATTCTTTTGAGCACAGGTCTCACAGCGTTCGCGATGTATAGTATTTGACGGATACAATAAATTATGATATAGAAAGCACACAGCGAACGCTGTGTGCTTTCTTTAACAATCGAGTATAACGCAATAGAGCTCACCATAAAGGAGGGGTATAATGAGAAGAAGAAAAAGAATGGATGATGTGATAGCTTTTTTGCTTGCAGGAGGAAGCGGGAATCGTTTAAGGCCGCTGACCTCTGATCGGGCGAAGCCGGCTGTGCCGTTTGGCGGGAAATGGTTCATCATTGACCCGGCCTTGTACAGTCTGTATCATTCCGGACTAAACACGATAAAGGTGCTGACGCAATACAACAGTCAGCCGCTCATCCAGCATATATCCCGGTGTTGGCCGCGAAGACCAAATGCCGAGGATTATGTTGAGGTCATTCCCGCGCAGCAGCAGACGGGAGGCGACTGGTATACGGGTACCGCAAACGCAGTTTTCCAGAACATCGATGTTTTGTCTCAAGGGCAGGATTTCGAGATCGTTGCGATCTTTGCCGGCGACCACATCTTTAAATTCGATGCGAGCCAGATGCGGGAGTTCCATGATGCGAAAAAAGCTGATTTTACCATCTGCGGTATGGAACTTCCCGTGCACGAGGCCGCCGGAAGATTCGGCGTTATCGTCGTGGACGAAAACAGCAAGGTGCTCGACTTTCAGGAAAAGCCGAAGCACCCCGCCGAGATCCCGGGGAAACCGGGATTCTGTTATGCGAGCATGGGCAACTATATCGCTCACGCGAAAATTCTTCGCGAGGTTCTTACGGAAGATGCAAAGAATACTACGTCTTCGCACGATTTCGGGAACGACGTGATCCCCACGATGATCCGGGGCGGACTTGGCGTCTACGTGTATAACTTTGCCGAGAATAAAGTGCCGGATCAGGAAAGGCCGTATTGGGTCGATGTGGGAACTATAAGCTCCTATCACCAGGCCAATATGGACCTGGCGGGAGAAAACCCCGCGTTGAATTTGTATTCTCAAGAGTGGCCGATCATGACCCCTCCGGACAAGGAGCCGCCCGCAAAACCCGCGAGGCGGTCGACCGTGGAATATTCTCTTTTCAGCGGAGGAGATATTCTCGATGGAACATCCGTTTTTCATTCAGTGCTTGGGAGAAGAGTGATCGCAAGCTTCTGTTCAAAAATAACAGAATGCATTCTCTTTGACCGGGTGATCGTTGGCGAAGGGGCGGAGGTGTCTCGTACCATTGTGTGCGAGGACGTTATCATTCCTCCTCGTACTAAAGTGGGCTTTTCAAAAGAGGCAGACCGGAAGCTCGGCATTGTCATTGACCATGACAGCGGCATTCGGGTCATACCTCGGGGATTTAAATTCCCCAATAAGTAATTGCACAAGAAATAAATTAAAAAACCAGGGATAATACTCCCTGGTTTTTTAATTTTAAACACCTGTGAATAATGCGCGCGTGAAATAATTGACAAAACAGATCTTTTGGTATACCGTGTTACACAAAGAATGTCCGTTTAAAGAGGTACAAGCCCATTGAAAACATATGATACGATCCCGCCGCCGAGGATATCGGGGAAGGAGGAGAAATGGAAAGAAAAATGAAGAGTGGAGACAGGATAATGCTGGAGTTCTTCGTGCAGAACGGTCTTCTGTATGAGGCGCAACAGGCAGTAAAAGCATCCGGAAGGAATATGTTTCCGGAGGAGCTGGAAATGATCATAAGGGCCTGCTTTAAGAAGGGGTTGCTGTTTGTCGCTAAAGAGGCGATCGGGTTTCTTCCCGGAGAAAGTGAAAAAAACTTTTATCTCAGGATGCTCAGCATCTCTTGCTTAAAGAAAGATCTTTTGGACGTTGCAAGAGAGGTGATCGAGCTTCTTCCTCAGGGAAAGAAGAAAACCCTCTATCACGCCAAACTCCTCATCAATACCTGTATTAAAAATGGCAAGCTGGATGAGGCCGCGCAGGCGGCAAAGCTTCTTGGCAGGGATCTCGCGCAAGAGGAGGTGGAAAAAATCATCATGATCTGCCTCAAAAACCGCTGGCCGAGTGAAGCGAGTAACGCAATTAAGCTCCTTCACGATAAAGAAGCCAGGATCTGCTACTACGAGAAAATCCTGACTGTGTATCTTGAGGAAGGGCTATTTGAAAGTGCTAGAACCGTAGCGCAGGAGTTAAATTGCGCAGAATAAATCAAGAAGGAGGAGTTGTATGAAAGAGAAGAAATGTAAGCATTGCGGGAAGAAGGTGAAAGGCGATCATTACTGCTTGCCTCTCGGAAGAACTGTCTTCTACGAGAGTACGGATGATTTTACGCCATCATTCTTGGCGGGTCTCACGGGGGATTATACGAGTGGCAATGCCGACTCCGGCACGGGCGATTGCGGGCCGGGCGACAGCTCTGGCGGCGGTGGTTCCGATTCGGGCGGATGCGGCGGCGGAGGAGATTAACGCTATGAATAAAGATCGTAAGCTAAGGACTGTTGAGGCGAACAAAAACGCTACATGCGAAAAGCAGTTTGGAAGGGTGGGCGAGTACCTTGTTAAATATGTACGAGTACACAATGCTCCAGATCACGCGCAGCACGTTGTCGCTCAGGTAGCCGTGAATAACAAGGTCATTTGGAATTTCAGAGATGAACATTCCAAAGACCTTGCGTATTTTCTTGAATTGGACGGGACCTGTTGCATCTGTCTCGTTTCCAAAAAGAAAGAGTTAAGGAGGGTCATTTGGCTTGATGCTCTCCACGCGAAAATCGAGCAGGAGGAAAGGATAAAAGAGCTGGAAGTTCTTGCAAAAAAGAAGCTAAAAACCCTCTTGGGATAGAGGGAATACAGAAAAAACCAAACCGCCAAAGCGAAAGCTGAGGCGGTTTTTTTATTGCGCGAAACGACGGGTTATTTCTTCTTTGAGGCCTTTTTCGCGCTGTGGGCTTTGGAGTGGGGAGCGGCGGTGGCACGCGCGATCTCTTTTGCAATACCTTTCCAGTGGTCTTTTAATTCGCCGACGAACTCAACAACATCTTTCGGGTCAAGGCGTTCGAGTGTTTTATATTTACCCGCGACTTCCTTGATGATCTTGTGATAGGTTGCCTCGTCTACTTTGGAAAGCTTTTCGAGTTGTTCGAGCACTTCGCCTCGCGCTTTGAGCGACCACGCTTTGACCTGTTTGCGCCGTTTCGACGCATTCTTTGAGCCGTAGAGGAAATATGTGCCGGCAATAGCGGCGGCCGCAACCGCGGCAAGCCCTGCGCCTACTGCTGCCTTATTGATCGTGGAGCCCGCTTTTTTTGCCCGTTTTGCCATAGTATGAATTATTAATTACATTATTTAAGCTCCTTTTTCTTTCGCTCTATTTTCTGCCGCCGCATGAACAAGGCAAGGAAATAGTCGAGGATCGATTTGGCCTTCACCCCTTCTTCTTTTACCGCACTGCGCAGTTCATCAATGTCCTGTGCAAGCTTATTTCCCTCTTCTCTCGCCAACTTCGAGAGGTGGCGCATATCTTTTAATATCGGAATGATATAGATAAGCGCGACCCCGAAGCTCACCGTAAGAAAGATGACGAAAATACTGGTGATGAAAAAAAAGATGTCCGCCTTAATAAGTGTTCCCATGTGTTTTATTGTAACATATGGAATAAAAATATCCACTTTTTATGCTTGACGCAGGGGGTTTCAGGAGTATGCTTAATGGTAGAGCGGTTTATTATTAACGGAGTATATATACCTATGGATGTTCAAAATACTAATGCCCCGGCGGAAGGAAGCGCCCCGCAGAAAACAGCGGAGAAGAACGTGCTTATGGCGGTGCTTGCATATATCGGGCCGTTGATCATTGTTTCATATGTCACCGCAAAAGACGACGCTTTTGTAAAATTCCATATCAAACAAGGGCTTGTGTTGTTTGTTATCGAGCTTGGGGTGTGGGTCCTTGGCATGATGCTGTGGCAATTATGGCCGCTTCTTAGCATAGTGAATCTCGCCACCATCGTGCTTTCTATCATCGGGATCATCAATGCCGTAAAAGGCAAAGAAGAACAGCTTCCTTTGGTAGGGAAGTTTTCCCAATATTTTCCTTTATAAATATCCAAGACATAATTGTTTGGTTTGGCGTGTGTGTTGTATTGAGATAGTTCGAAAAAATCCACCCGATGAGGGCGGATTTTTAGCAGGGAACCACCTAGAGTATCATATAAAAAGCTGGTAAGATGGCCTTATGACCCAAGAGCAAGCGCTCTCTATTTTGAAAACCGGGGCGAATGTTTTTTTGACCGGCGCTCCCGGGTCCGGCAAGACGCATACGGTGAACGAGTATGTGGCATATTTGCGCGCACGGGGCGTTGAGCCGGCGATCACCGCTTCCACCGGCATCGCGGCGACGCACATCGGCGGGATGACGATTCACTCGTGGAGCGGCATCGGTATCAGAACAAAATTAAGCAATCTCGGATCGATCGCGACAAGCGACTATATCGCAAAGCGCGTCCGGCGCGCTAAAGTTCTTATTATAGACGAAGTGTCCATGCTTGCTCCCGGAACGCTCGCGATGGTTGATGCGGTCTGTCGAGAGATCAAGCAGAGCGAGGACCCGTTTGGGGGCATTCAAATCGTTATGGTGGGCGACTTTTTTCAATTACCGCCGATCGTGAAAGTGGAAACAGAAGGAAGCGTACAGGGCGTGCTGATCGAAGAAACGGCGGCTCGTTTCGCGTATGATTCTTCCGCATGGGTGCGGGCGCGTCCGATCGTCTGTTATCTCACTGAACAGCACCGGCAGGACGACACCATTTTCCTTAATTTGCTTTCCGCGATCCGGTGCAACGCTTTTAGCGGTGATCACCTTGGACATCTTGAAACGAGAAGAGTTTACCCATTCGACTTCGCTCATGGTCAATCCCGAGCTTGTCGAGGGGTCGAGCGTCACACCGCGCCACAGAGCGCTCCCAAGCTTTTTTCTCACAACATTGATGTGGATCGCGTGAACGATGAAATGCTCGCAACGCTTTCCGGTAAGTCGCATGCGTTTGGCATGTCGTCACAGGGCCCACATGCCCTTGCCACAGCGCTTCAAAGAGGGTGTCTTTCGCCCGAGACGCTGTATCTTAAAATAGGCGCATCGGTGATGTTCACCAAAAACAACCCCAAAGAGGGTTTTGCAAACGGCATGCTCGGCGTCGTTGAGGCGTTTGACGCAATAAGCGGGTATCCGATCATCGTCGCGCGCAACGGAGTACGGATCACGGTTGAGCCAATGGATTGGACCGTGGAGGAGAACGGCAAAGTCCGTGCGCGCATTGCCCAGCTACCGCTTCGCCTTGCGTGGGCCATCACGGTGCACAAAAGCCAAGGGATGAGTTTGGATGCGGCGGTGATGGATCTGAGTGCGGTATTCGAATTCGGGCAGGGATATGTCGCGCTCTCTCGAGTGCGGCGGCTTTCGGGTTTATATCTTTTGGGCTGGAATGAGCGTGCGTTTTTGGTGCACCCCGATGTAGTAAAGAAAGACGAGTCATTTCGAGCGGCTTCCTTCGGCGCTGAAGCGGAGTTTTCTGATATCTCGCCGACAAAACTGCAAAAGATGCAGGAGGATTTCATTATCGCGTGCGGCGGGAAGAAGCGCGCGAAACGACGGACGTCGGACGTCCGTCATCGGGTATCCGGTGTTCAGGAGGGCAAAAACGGAGGAGGCGGAAGGTTCGATAAGTTGAGAGAAAAACATCCGAACGCCTATCGTCCGTGGGACAAAGCGCAGGATAAGAAATTGGAGGAGCTCTTTGCCGAAGGCGTTGCTACGGCTGATCTCGTAAAGACATTTGGCAGAAAAGGAGGAGCTATTAGGTCGCGTCTTATCAAGCTTGGTCTTGTGGAAGAATGACCGGGGTGGTATGTGGTATAATGGAGGCATTGATAATTAACGAAAAACCATGAAAAAAGGATATAAGGACAGCATCGAAAAGCTCACGCTTGAGAACGAAAACTTCCGCAAAGTGCTCTATACCGCCGCGTATTGCCAGCTGGTACTGATGTCGCTCAGGCCGCTCGAAGAGATCGGCTCCGAAGTGCATGAAGGCGGAGACCAATTCTTCCGCTTTGAGAAGGGGGAGGGGAAGGTGGTCATTAACGAGACCGAATACACCGTCGGCGACGGCGATACCGTTATCGTGCCTGCGGGCGCGACGCATAATGTTATCAATACGTCGGAAACCGATGCCCTGAAGCTCTACACCATTTACGCGCCGCCGCATCATCGCGACAGCATTATCAGGATCACCAAAGAAGAAGCGGAAGCCGACGGGCCGGAATTTGACGGCACCACAACGGAGTAAGAGGGCTTTACAGAGTCGTATTTATCTGATATACTAGCAAACGTGTCAAAGCACTAAGAGGCATAGTCGAGTTTCTAGGCAAAAATAACAAATTTATAATCACATGGAAGGAACAATCAAGACACTTACGGACAGAGGATTTGGTTTCATTGCTCGCGAAGGCGAAGCGAAAGACCTTTTCTTTCATTCCAAGGAATTGAATGGCGTGACATTTGATGAGCTTAAAGTAGGCGATGTCGTCTCTTTTGAGGTCGCAGATGGTCCGAAAGGCCCGAGCGCAGTAGGCGTATCGCGCGCATAATACCGCCGATTCTCAAAAAACCACCGTGTCAGACGCGGTGGTTTTGTTTTTCTGACAGTGTAACGATTTTGCGCGCTCTGCGTCTGGAATTATGCACCGAAGCTGGGCGTTTTGTCGTAGTAGTATTATAAGCATGGAGATCCATGGGCTTCCATTATAAAAATTTCATAGCAGCGGTAATGGTGTGCATTGCGGCGTTCGGCAGCTTTTTTTCGTTCGTGTATTCTGCGGAACAAAAGAAAAGCGCGGCAAAGAAAGAGGATGTGATCGTAGCTGAACCGGAAAAGCAGTACGACAAAGAGGAGGTAACGCGCATACATGAAGCGATCGTTGCCGGGAGAAAAAAATTGCTCGTCGATGAAAAGAAACGTGCCGCCGCGGCAAAGCAAAACACACCGGTCGCGTATGCGCAGGGCGCAATAACCCCGCCGCTTCCCGCGGTTGCGCCGGCCGCGTTACCGTCGGTGAGCGTTGTTACCATTCCTCCGTTGCCTGTGGCGCCCACTCTCGCACCGATTGTGACTGCACCCACGCGGACCGCGAAGGCAACACAGCCGCGCACTACGGTCTCATAATAAAAAATATGAAAAAAATAATGTTTCTTTTGATGGCGGTAAGCATGATTTTTTTGCAGGGGATCATATCGCTTCCGTTTCAAACCAGCACCGTTCAAGCGAAAGAAGCAAAAAAATACTACGAAGAGGAAGAAGATGATGATGCATGGGAGCGGCAGGCGAAGGAACAGTATGCGCCATCTTTTGAAGAACAGAGCGCAGAGGATGCGGCGCTTCTTGAGCGCCAGCAAGCGCTGGAACAACAGCGCCAACAGCAGCAGATGATTGACCAGCAAGCGTTATTCGAACAGCAGCTTATCGCTCAACGCGCGGCAATAGAAGCGCGTCAGAAACAGCTTCAGGAACAGCAGGCGCTTCTTGCGGCGCAGACAGGCACGGAACAGGCGGGCGCCGCCCTTGCGTATTTTTCAGATGCCGACCACGATGGCATTGATGATGCGAATGACCCGCACCCGGGCGAGCACGAAATGATATACGCGATAAAAGATGATAATAGAAACGGCATCAGCGATGAACTCGAATACATCTACGACGCGGGATACTGATCGGCTCGCCATTATTGAAAAGAAATTCCGCGCAATGGGTACGGATGTTATTGTTGCTATCGTAAGCGCCGATGCGTGCGCCGCGCACGATGACGCGGACGATGCGGAGCGTGCGGTCGTGGATTTTGAAAAGCGGTTCAGCAGGTTTCTTCCCGCAAGCGAGCTATGCTCGCTGAATAAAAGCGGGGGCAAGGTGTGCCGCCCGAGCGCAGACATGATCGTTATGCTTGCGGCCGCGCAGCGCTGGCACGAGGATACCGGCGGCGTGTTTGACCCTTCGGTGTGCGAAGCGCTCGAAGAGCTCGGATATGACAAAAGCATTGATTTTGAGCATGGGTCGGTGCGCGAAGAGACAGATCAGGTTTTTGATGCGGATGCGCATCGACGAAGTTTTCAAACATGCCCGCGGTTTGCCGATATGCGCATCGTAATAGAAGAGGGAACGGTTGCGGTCCCGCGGGGGATGAAGCTTGATCTTGGCGGCATAGGAAAAGGGTATATCGTGGACGCGATGGCACAGCTCCTTCGAAAAAAATACCGTGATTTTTGGATATCGGCGGGGGGAGATATGTTTCTTTCCGGGTACAATAGTGAAAACAAGCCGTGGGAGATCATGGTGCAAAACCCGCTCGACCTGAATAATGATATCGGGCGTATCACGATGGGCGACAAAAAAGAAATGGCGGTGGCGACATCGGGCGTGATGAAGCGCAAAGGAGTGAAAGGAGGGTTTGCGTGGCATCATATCATCGATCCGCGGACAGGCCTTCCCGCATCAAATACTATTGCCGCAGTAACGGTACTAGCGCCTACCGTGACCGCCGCTGATGTGTGCGCAAAGGTCGTGCTGATACTCGGAGAGAAAGAAGGCATTGATTTTATAGACCGCCGCGCCGATTGCGCATGTCTTACGGTTGATATGGAGGGGAAGATCTCATATTCCCGTACAATGAAAGAATATTTTGTGCCGGTTTCATGAAGAAAATTGTTTTTGTAAGTATCGCGTTGTTTCTTTTATCCGCATCATATGCGGCGCCTTTTTTTGTATTCGCGCAGGCAGGTAATGGCGCCGTGGAATACGGCATATCGGAACCAAAAGACAGCGACCTTGATGGACTTACGGATCAGGGAGAGATACAGGTATTTAAAACAGATCCTCTAGACCAAGATACTGATGGTGACGGATATTTGGATGGCGAAGAGGTGATGCTCGGGAGCGACCCGCTTGATCGGCACGATCCGGAACGCTTTTTGATGTCGCGTACGGCAGAAGGGGATGTGGTAAAAGACGCGACCGCCTTGCCGTGGTATGTCGCCCGCGCGGCGGGGCTTGAAGCGTATCTGTTGTTGTTTGTGATCACCGTACTCGGTATCGGCCTATATACGCAGTTTATCTTCCGTGTCATGCGTTCGGAAAATGCGCTGATGTTCCATAAATATCTTTCCGTGCTCACGGGAGCGGTGCTTGCCGTACATGTGGGCGCGCTGTTGTTCGATGCGTTCATGAATTTCAGCGTGTATGAAGTGCTTGTGCCTTTTTTGTCGCATTATCAAAATATATATGCGAGTATGGGCATTTTTGCGATGTATCTTTTCATCATTATCGTCGCAACTTCGCTGGTTATCCGCACTCTCTACCCGCGGTTTTGGCGACTGACGCATTATCTCGTGTATCCGCTGTTTGTGCTGTCGTTCGCGCACGGCGTGCTTATCGGTACCGATACGTCCTTTGCGCTGATGCAGGCGATGTATTGGGCGACCGGCATCATCGGCGTTGCGCTCATCGCGTACCGTATCGCATATCCGTATTTGCAGAAAAAATATCCCTGCCGCATCGTGCATATCGGCATGATGACAAAAGATATCGTGGCAGTAGAGCTCGCGAGAGAAGACGGAAATGAATTTCCGGCATTCGTCCCGGGCCAATATGCCGCGCTCACGTATCGCGACGCGCGCGGGACAATGACGCACAAACATTATTTTTCATTTGCGAGTTCTCCGGCAAACAGAAGGACGGTGCGTTTCGGCATCAAGGTGATGGGCAATTTCACGCAAGGGCTTGTCCGTATGAAAACGGGGGATAAGATAGTATTGCAAGGGCCGTACGGTGATTTTATATTCAAAGAAAAGCAGATGCATCGCGCGGTGTTTATCGCGGGCGGTATCGGTATCACGCCGTTTATGAGCGCGCTTTGCTATGCGCGCGACACAGGCATCGCAAACGACCTTACGCTTATATTCAACAACCGTTCGCGTGAAGCGGCTCCATTTGTTGAGGAGATCGGCTCCATCGCGCGACAGAACCCTAAGAGCAAATGTTTTTTCTCGGTGAGCGACGACCCGGAAGCGCCCGAAGGATTTTTGAAAGGAAGAGTTGATGAGAAAATGATACGCGCGTGCGTGAACAATGATCTTCACGATACCTATTTTCTCGTGTGCGGCTCGCCTCCGTTCATGGATGCGGTGATACGCACTCTGCGCCGATGCGGCGTGCGCCAGCAGTATATTCGCAAAGAATACTTTACCGCGTATTAATAACGTTTTGCGTTCAGAGTAACAACCCGCTTTGCTTACTGTCATCAGGTGTAGTATTATTATTTGTTATTGTTTATCACATTCACATGGACATCGTCACTGACCATAAAAAAGATCCTGTTGGGCCCGAATACATTATCAAAGCGCACAATCCGAAACTTGGTGTTTGGGGGTTTTTGGTCATCGACAATACGGTGCTTGGTCCCGGGAAAGGCGGTATCCGCATGACCCCAACTGTCACCGAAGAGGAAGTATTCCGGCTCGCGCGCGCCATGACGTTCAAAAATGCCATTGCGGGCATTCCGTTTGGCGGGGCGAAATCGGGCATAGTATTTGATCCGAAATCGGCGGACAAAAAAACAAAAAAAGAAATCATACAGTGGTTTGCGCGCGCGATGCGCCCTTTTATTCCTTCTGCATATATCGCGGGGCCTGATGTTAATACGACGGAGACCGAGATGAAGTGGTTTGTGGAAGCGATCCGAAATAAAAAAGGAGCGACAGGAAAACCGAAATCGATCGGTGGTCTTCCCCACGAACTTGGCAGTACCGGCTTTGGTGTTGCGTGCGCGGCGAAGATCGCGCTTGAATACGCGGATATTCCAGTGCGCGGCGCAACGGTTGCTATTGAAGGATATGGCAATGTCGGTACATTTGCGCACAAGTTTCTTGAAGAGATGGGCGCGAGGATCGTTGCGGTCTCCGATTCAAAAGGGACGGCATATCACATCGACGGGCTTTCTCATACGGCGCTTATGCGAGTGAAAAAAGAAAACGGATCAGTTGTGTATTATCCGGAGGCGCGACAGCTGGGCAAAGAAGAAATTTTTTCGCTCGATATAGATGTTCTTATTCCCGCGGCTCTTCCCGACGTTATCCATGAAAAAAATAGTGATGCCGTGCGCGCAAAAGTGATCGTAGAGGGCGCGAATATCCCGATGCAGCACGATGTTGAAGACGCGCTACATGCGCGAGGTGTACTCATCGTGCCGGACATCGTTGCGAATGCAGGCGGTGTCATTTCTTCATATGCGGAACATAAAGGATATACTGAAAAACGCATGTTTACGCTTGTTGAGGAAAAGATCAGTGCGAGTACGCGGGAGATAATGGGGATAATGAAAAAAACAGGGAAAAATCCGCGCGCGATCGCAATGGAGATTGCACATAGACGAATAACGAAAAACGCCCGGGGCCATCGGATGGCATCGACACAGTAAAAGGAGGTATTTTATAGATATAAGTACAACAAAACAGCCACGAGAGCGGCTGTTTTGTATTTCCCTATTCTTAAAATTGCTGATATATTGATTTGAGAATTCATTCTGTCGGAAAAATATGAAAAGCGCCGGAATACGCATCAATAAATATATTCGCGACCAGGGGCTTGCGTCGCGCCGCGAGGCCGATGAGCTTATTGCCAAAGGCAAAGTGCTGGTGAACGGCAAGCGCGCGAAAGAAGGCATGCTGATAACCGATGCCGACGAAGTGACGTTCGCAGAAGAGTACGCTTCGCCCGATCATCAGTATTATGCGTACTACAAGCCGCAAGGGCTTGCGACGCAGGCGCCGGAGGGGCAACGAAGCGTGATCACCGATTGGAAAAAACGGGGCATGTTTCCCGTGGGGCGGCTTGATAAAGAATCGGAAGGGCTTTTGCTTATGACCAATGATCGGCGGTTCACGACGCAGATAGTCGGTGCGGCATCGGACGTGGAAAAAGAATATCTGGTCCATGTGCGGGAGCCGATACGCCAAGGCATCCCCGCGATCCTCAAAAAAGGAATGGATACCGAAGCGTTCGGCAAACTTCTTCCTGCGGATGCGCATATCGCAGGCAAGAACGCGATACATATCACTTTGAAAGAAGGGAAGCGGCACCAGATACGCGTGATGCTTTCCGAGCTCGGGTTTACCGTCACATCGCTCAAGCGCATCCGGGTCGGGCACGTGCAGATCGGCGGGTTGCGCGCAGGGGAGGCGCGCGCTTTAACCAAGGGCGAGGTAAAGAAATTTTTCCAATAGCTTTTCACTACAAAACATCATCTGCTTCGTTCCGCCTCCGTGTCTTGCCTTGCTGTACTTATAGTACAGCTTCGGCTTCGATACTCGGCGCGCCTCGCATCTGACGTTTTGTAATGAAAAGCGTGATAATAACTTTTAAGGTATAATAGAAAGAATGTATAAGCAACACACATGACGCCTATCGAGCAGATAAAAAAATACGTGCGGGCGGCGAATTATCTCGCCGTTGCGCAGTTGTATTTACAAGACAACTTTTTACTCGAGCGGCCGCTGTCGTTTGACGACATCAAGCCGCGGCTGTTGGGCCACTGGGGAACGTGCCCCGGCATCAATTTCGTCTATGCGAATCTGAACTACCTCATTAAAAAGCATAACGCGTCGATGCTTTTTTTGCTCGGGCCGGGGCATGGGTTTCCCGCATTGCAGGCAAATCTTTTTTTGGAGGGCACGCTGAAAAATTATTATCCCGAAGCGACGCATGACGAGAAAGGCGTCGGCTATGTCGTAAAGAATTTCAGCTGGCCGCGCGGGTTCCCGAGTCACAGCAACCCGGGCGCGCCGGGCGTTATTGTGGAAGGCGGCGAGCTCGGCTATTCGCTGTCGACCGCATACGGCGCTATTTTGGACAATCCCGACTTGATCGCGGCGTGCCTCGTGGGGGACGGCGAAGCGGAAACGGGGGCAACGGCGACCGCGTGGCATTTGAATAAATTCATCGATCCGGCCTCAAACGGCGCGGTGTTGCCGATCTTGCATGTGAACGGATATAAGATATCCGGCCCGACGATATTCGGGAGAATGTCCAACAAAGAACTCAAGGCGCTGTTTGTCGGCTACGGGTATCAGCCGATCATCGTTGAAGGCAAAGACCCGTATGAAAAAATGGCCGGCGCGCTTGAAGAAGCGTACCAGCTTATTCGTTCTATCCAACAGCGCGCGCGCGGAGGGGAAATGGTTGTGGCGCCGCATTTTCCAATGATCGTTCTCAAAACGCTCAAAGGATGGACAGGTATTAAAAAACTCGGCAAGGATAAAATAGAGGGCAACTGCCTGGCGCACCAGGTCGTCGCCACGGAAGCAAAGACCGACCGCGCGCAATTGAAGGCGGTTGAAAAATGGATGCGCTCATACGCATTTCACGAACTTTTCGATAAGCAGAACGGATTTATCGGCGACATACAAGGACTCATACCCGAGGGCGACCTGAGAATGGGGGAGAGCAAGCATGCGTTCCCTGATCGGGTGCGTAAAGACCTTATCTTGCCGGACATGCACGCGTTCTCCGAGGATACGTCCGTTCCCGGCACGGTGGGGTCAAGCAGTATGCGCGCCACCGGGACGTATTTGAAAAAACTTTTTGAACTGAACAGCGACGCTAAGAATTTTCGTTTGATGTCACCGGATGAAACGTATTCCAACAAGCTCGATGACGTATTCGGGGCGACCGCGCGGCCGTTCGTATGGCCGACGGAAAGGTGGGACAAAGATATTTCGCGCGACGGCAGGGTGATGGAAATGCTAAGCGAACATTCTTTGATGGGGCTGACGCAGGGGTATATCCTCACCGGCAGGCACGCCATCTTTTCTTCATACGAGGCGTTCGTGCAGGTGATCGCGAGCATGGCTGATCAGTATGCGAAATTCCTGCGCGTTGCACGGAGAACGCCGTGGCGGGGAAGCGTGTCCTCGATGAACTTCATTCTTACGTCGTCGGGGTGGCGGCAGGAGCATAACGGCTTTTCGCATCAGAACCCCGGCTTCATCGACAACATGCTTGAAAAACACGGGTGCTTCATCAACGTGTATTTCCCGCCCGATGCCAACAGCACGCTCACGGTTCTGGATAAATGCCTTCGTTCAAAAAATGAGATCAACATCATCGTCGCCGGAAAGACCGTTGAGCCGCGGTGGCTGACGATCGAACGGGCGAAGACCGAGCTGACGCGCGGGCTGATGGTGTGGGATTTCGCGAGCGACGAGAACCCCGACATCGTATTTTCTTCAGCGGGCGATTATATCACCAAAGAAACGCTTGCGGCGGTCGATATCTTGAAGCGGGAGGCGCCCGAAGTGAAGGTGCGGTTCGTGAATATTTTAGAGCTTACCGCGCTTGGCATCGGCAACCAGGAGTGCCGTTTGCCGCTCCATGATTTCGACGATTATTTCACCGCGGACAAGCCGGTGATCTTTAATTTCCACGGGTATCCCGAAGCATTGAAACAAATGCTGTTTGGGAGGGAGAACACCGCGCGGTTTTTCGTGCACGGGTATATCGAGCACGGCTCGACCACGACGACATTCGATATGCAGGTGCGGAATAAAACAAGCCGGTGGCACTTGGTGATGGAAGCGATGGGTATTTTGGCGGGGCGGGGCGTGGTCGCGCGGGAAAAGGCGGACAGCGTGATACAGGCATACGAACAGAAATTAAAAGACCATGGCGAGTACATCATACAATACGGCACCGATATGGATGAAATAAAAAATTGGGAATGGTCCCGTTAGAAATTTATGCAGTGGAAAAGAAATATTTAGTCGTTAATTTAGGCAGTGCGTCAAAAAAATACGCGCTGTATGAGGGCGGCAAGGAGCTTTTTTCCGCGCATTACGAGAAAGAGGGAAGCAGGGTCATCGTCACCGAAGGAAAAAGCGGCGCGCGGATAAAAAGCGTGATCACGCCGCAGGATTATGAGGCGAGCGCGAAACGGCTTGCCGATCTTTGTATCGCTTCCGGGTGCATCGCTACGCTCAAAGATATCAGCGCGGTGGGCTTTCGCGTCGTTGCATCGAGTGAGTATTTCAATGCGACAAAGCACATTGACGGCGAGTATCGTGCAAAGCTCGCAGAGGAGTACGAAATCGCGCCTTTGCATGTTGCGGTGGTTTCAAAAGGCATCGAAGAGGTGTATGCACTGTTTCCTGAAACGCCGCTTGTCGCGGTGTCAGACAGTGCGTTTCACGCGGAGCTTCCCGATCACGCGCGGACATACGCATTGCCCATGGAGGACTCACAGAAGCTTTCGCTGTACCGGTACGGGTATCACGGCATATCCATACGCTCGGTGCTTCATACGATACAGGGGCTGGCGGGCGCGGTGCCTGCGCGGGTCATTGTGTGCCACTTGGGCGGCGGCGCAAGCGTGACGGCGGTGAAAAACGGGAAAAGCGTTGATACGTCCATGGGGTTCACGCCGCTTGAGGGGCTCGTGATGGCAACAAGGGTGGGGGATATCGACAGTGGCGCGCTTATCTATCTTGCCCGGAAGCTCGGGCTGTCTTTGGAAGCACTTGATGAATATCTCAATCACCAATGCGGCCTGCTGGGGTTGTCGGGCGGGAAGGAGAGCGGCGTGCGCGAACTTATCGAACTTGAGAAGGCGGGTGATGCGCATGCGAAGCTCGCGCTTGCGGTATTCGTGTACCGCATCAAAAAATATATCGGCGCGTATACGGCCGCGCTCGGCGGTTTGGATATGCTTGTTTTTACCGCTACCATCGGCGAGCGCTCGAGCATCACCCGCGCGCGCATATGCGAGGGGCTTGAGTGTTTGGGCATAACAATCGATGAACTGAAAAATAACCTTATTATCGGCGCTACATCTGATTTCATAGACGACGGCAAGCACTCGGCGAAAGTGGCGGTCATCAGGACCGATGAGATGGGCCAGATCCTTGCCGATATGACGGCGTTTCTCGAGAGTTAAAGCCGGTAACCGCCTTTGAGACATAATAAAACCCTCTGCTGTGGCGGAGGGTTTTTTATTCAGGCGTCATTTTCTGAAGGAAAAAGAAAAGCTCTAACATTGTTAGAGCTTTTATATAGGGAGGGTCGAAAAATCCGACCCGATATTTGCATGATGGTTAATACCATCAATGTGCTATATGAAACTAATGTCTCATATGACTCAAGTATAGCAAACCTAAAAGTGTCGTCAATAATGCGCCTGTGGATAACTTTTACCTCACCACTCAGAGGGTATTGACCCCGTTACAGCATCGCAGTTACATTGTTGTTTTCATATCATCATAAGGCGAAGCCGCTTTACGGCTTTTAGCAGGGAATACATGGCGGCACGTATAATGCTGTAACGGGGTGTTTTCTAATCAATAGCTTGGAATAGTTTTAATGACTTCATGTGGCGTCTTCATGCCGAGCCCCATATGTGGTCGTTCGGTGTTGTAATAGCGTAAATACTCAGGTATCTCTTTCTCCCAGCTTCGCAATGTTCGGGGAATCCTGCGCAGGCATTCCTGCTGGATCGTACGGTTGAACCGTTCCAGGTGCCCGTTGTCGGTGGGTGTGCGCACCCTTGAGTGCCGGTGATCCATATCCCGCTCACTCGCACGAAGCGTGAGCCACTTGGAGAATTCCGGTCCGTGGTCTGACTGCAGTGTTTGAAACGGAAATGGTGCATATCCCTGCGCTTCTTCCACGAACCGAAGACTCCGGTGCGTATTGATGCGCGGCACAGGCATGGCATGCGCCCACCGCGAGCACACATCCAGAAGTGTGTAGACATACAATTTCCGATCAGACGCCCCACTATGGATTGTATCGATTTCTACCAGTATTCCTGGCTTTTCGGGCAGGGGCCGCTCCGGATACTGATGCCATTTCTTCCACTTGGAGAAACGGGTGAGCCCGCACCGCTTCAGTACCCGTTTCACCGATGAAAGACTGACAAATACACCTTCCTGTGTCAGTCGCCAATGGAGGATCTCGGCGCATTGGTTCCGTTCCGCCCGGAGCGCGAGAATGCGATCGATCACATCCTGAGACAGCTCATCCGGATGATGGTGCGGACGGGATGAACGGGTGGGGATGCAATGCGCATTGGAAGGAAGTCGCTGTGCACGCTGCACCCATTTCACTATGGTGCTCTGCGAGAAGCCGAAATGACGGGCGACCTGCACGGTGCTTGTGCCTTGAAGCACCATCCGTACGGCTTCCATACGAACTCGCTCGATATGCGGATTTGTTGTATATGCCATGCTCATAGTGTACCAGGGGTATTCCAAGGTATTGAACCATTACACGGGGTTGACAAGATTCACGTGGTGTGCTAATATGTTGCCCAGCATGAAGAAACCACGTAGTCGCGTGGTTTTTAGTTGAAAAGTAGCTAATCGTGAATATACAGATATGATCATCGCATTTTTAGCATTAGTGGGGGCGTTTTTGCAGCCGGGAACTCCGGTGTTGGCCGTTGCTCCGGAACAGGCGGAGATATCCGTTGCCGAAGAGGAGCGGGGAATTGAAGAACTTGAGAAAAACGAACGCATTGCCCGGGTAATGAAGGGTGTCACGATGACCGCATACTCAAGCACGCCCGATCAGACCGACGATTCGCCATTTATTATGGCGAACGGAAAACGGGTGTATGACGGCGCAGTGGCGGCAAACTTCTTGCCGTTTGGCGCGAAGGTACGATTCCCCGAACTGTACGGCGACAAGGTGTTTGTCGTAGAGGACAGGATGAACAGACGGTTCAATGACCGGATGGACATCTGGATGGAAACGAGAGGCGAGGCGATCAACTTCGGCATCCGCAAAACTACCGTAGAGATCTTGGAAGACGGCGTATAAAAAGAATTTTCAGCAAGCAAAAAAACCGCCGCGTTAGACGCGGCGGTTTTTTGTAACAAATATGCGGCGGTGCGTCTTCTCTTGTACGGCGGTGCGCCGCGCCCTATAATACCTACCTATGGATAGCAGACTCAATTTCCCGACCGTCTTTGTGATATTCGGCGCTACGGGCGATCTTGCGCGGCGGAAGATATTTCCCGCGCTTTTTGAATTAAAAAAGAAAGGAGCGCTCCCTGACCGGTTCGCGGTCGTGGCGTTCAGCCGGCGTGAATGGGATGATGCCATGTTTCGGGACTATGTGAAAGGAATGCTCGGCGCAGAAAATACCGATAGCGAGGTCGCCGCTTTTTTGAAGCTCATTCATTTTCAGCATGGTACATTCGAGGATAAAGGATCGTACGACGATCTTCATGGAGCGCTTGCGCGCATCGATGAAGAATGGAAATTATGCACCAATAAGCTTTTTTATCTGGCGACCCCGCCGGAAAATTACAAAAACATCCTTGCGCATCTGCATCGTTCGGGGTTGACCGCGCCGTGCTCGCCCGAAGAGGGGTTCACGCGCGTACTTGTGGAGAAGCCGTTCGGCAAGGACCTTGCCACCGCGGAAGCGCTTGATGCGCTTTTGGGGAAACTGTTCAAAGAAGAGCAGATCTATCGCATCGACCATTATCTGGGAAAGGAGATGCTGCAAAACATCCTTCATTTTCGTTTTTCGAACAACCTTTTGGAAGACGTATGGAGCAATAAATACATCAAACGGGTAGAGGTCAGGCTGTGGGAGCAAAAGGGGGTGGAAACGCGCGGCGCGTTCTATGACGGGCTTGGCGCGTTGCGTGATGTCGGACAGAACCATGTATTACAAATGGCGGCATTGGTGGCGATGGAGCAGCCCGCCGCGTTCACCGCGGAAGCGGTGCGGGTAAACCGCGCGGCGATCCTTGAAACAGTGAAAATATTCACTACGGAGGAGATCAAACGGCACACCTTCCGGGCGCAATATCTCGGGTATCGAGATATTGCGGGCGTGAAGAGCGATTCTACGACCGAGACGTATTTTAAAACGCAGCTTTTTTTCGATCACCCGCGGTGGCAGGGAGTCGAGTTTACGCTCGAAAGCGGGAAGCGGATGAAGGAACAAAGGAAAGAGGTCATTGTGTATTTTCGCCATCCACGGCCGTGCTTGTGCCCCGACGGGGGGCATGTGCAGAATACGGTCCATTTCACGCTCGAGCCGAAAGAAGAGATACGGATGAACATTTGGGCGAAAAAGCCGGGGCTCACCAACGAGCTTGCCGAGCGTGCGCTTACGTTCACGTATCGCGAAGCGTCGGAGCGCGTGCAGTACATAGAAGAATATGAACGGTTGCTTGTCGACGCTATTGCGGGCGACCAAATGCTCTTTTTGAGCACAAATGAAGTGAGAGCGATGTGGAAATTCATCGACCCCATCGTGCATGCGTGGGACAAAAAAGCGGTCGTGCTCGCCTCATATGCTCCCGATACATCCGAAGCGGCTACGCAGGCGCAATACGCGGAGCGTGTCGCGATGATGCCGAAAGCGATCGGCATGGTCGGCTTAGGGAAGATGGGCGGAGGCATCGCCATGCAGCTTTTGGAAAAAGGGTGGGAGGTCGCGGGAACGACGCGGGATGCCGAGAAAGCGGAGAAATTCAAAAAAAACGGAATGAAGATAGCGGCGGACTATGCCGACATGGTGCGCCGGCTGCCGAGCCCTAGAGTGGTGTGGGTGATGGTACCGGCGGGAGAGGCGACCGAAGAAACGATCTTTGGCAAAGAAGGGTTGGCAAAGCATCTTGAGAAAGGGGACATTCTTATCGATGGCGGGAACAGTTTTTATAAGGACTCTATCCGCCGCGCGAAACAGCTGAAGAAAAAGGGCATTCGCTTTGTCGATGTGGGGGTGTCAGGCGGCCCCGGGGGCGCGCGGCGCGGCGCATGCATCATGGTGGGGGGAGAGCGTGCGTCGTACGAATATCTCCACCAGCTCTTTGCGGACTTCACGGTTTCAGGCGGCATCGGATTCTTTGACGGACACGGTGCCGGCCATTTCGTGAAGATGGTGCACAACGGCATCGAGTATGGGATGATGCAGGCGATCGCGGAAGGGTTTCTTATTCTCAAAAAATCGAAGCTGAAGCTCGACCTTGCGCGCGTCGCGGATATTTATAATAGCGGAAGCGTTATCGAATCAAAGCTGATCAACTGGCTCACGGAGGCGTTTGACGTATACGGGCAGGACCTGAAAACGATCTCGGGAAGCGTGAAGCGGACGGGCGAGGGCGATTGGACGGTCAAGACCGCAAAAGAATTAAAGGTGCGGGCAAAAGTGATCGAGGAGTCGGTGAAATTCAGGAAGCTTTCGGCAAAAAATCCCGATTACGCGGGAAAGGTGCTTTCCGCGCTTCGCAACCGCTTCGGCGGGCATGCGATACAGTAGGTGTTTTCCGCGCATTCATGAAGGTGTATAATACGTGCATTCATTAATAAGCAATAACACTATGGTGAAAAATTTCGTTTTTGTGGCGTGTGCGGTGATGATCGCCGTCATGGCACAGGTGTCATTTGTTGCGGCGCAAACCGATAGCGATGGCATCGCACGCGCTCCGCAAGCGTTTTCATCTGCGGATTTCGGGGTAGCGAGGATCGGTATTTTGCCGACGAGCAATTTATATTTCTTGAAAGAATTACAGCGGAACATCCAGCGGGTGTTCGCATTCAGCGCAGCAAACAAGGCAAAGCTTGAAATGAAGATCGCGAATGAAAAAGCGGCGGAGATCGCAAAGATGCAGGAAATGGGTGTGACAGAAAGAGATGTCATGGACCGCGCGCTTGAAGGATATGAGAAGGTGCAGGAACGGCTCGGCAAAGCGCTTACGAAGGTAAAAGAAGGCAAAGAAAGCAGAGCGCGTGATGAGGTCTTGATGCGCGCGACAGAGCAGAGCGAAAAACACGGAGAATTTTTGCAAGGGCTTGCCCGAACGGTCGGCGACAAAGGACGGGCGCGAGAGATCATTATGAAAGCGGAAGAGGCGGTGCGCGGTACGGCGGAAGCGTCGCTTGAGAAAGCGACCGATGAGATCGATCGCGCGCAGGAATTTATCGCGGAGGTGGAAATAATGTTCGAAGAAGAAGCGGTGTCGCAGGAAGGAGCGACGACAACCGCCCCGGTCCTCGGTCAGCCGCAACAGCTTCTTGCGCAAGCACAGGAGCGTTTAGACAAGGCGACGGCCGCGTTTGATGCAGAAAAATACGGTGAAGCATACGGCCAGGCGCGCGCGGCGATAGCGATAGCATCTCATGCGAAACGGATATTGGATATGAACGCAGAGGCATCATCGGCGGAGGGAGACGAGGAGAACACGAATGAGGACGGAGGCGCCGCGGCGGACGAGAGCGGAAGAAACGAAGGATGTCTGTGCGCACAGGTGTATAGCCCGGTGTGCGGTGTGGACGGCAAAACATATGGCAATGCGTGCGAAGCAAACTGCCAGAAGAAGGCGGTAGCGCGTGCGGGGGAGTGTACGGAAGGCGAAACGAAGAGATCGGGATCATCAGCGCAAGAAAATGACAAAGCATCATCTCAGAATATCATTACGGAAACACGCATGGTTTCGATCGAAGGGTTTGCGTTCTCGCCCAAAGAGATAACCATCAAAAAGGGGACAAAGGTAACGTGGATGAACAAAGATGCCGCAGCGCATCAGATCGCGTCCAACCCGCATCCGTTGCACACGTCATTGCCCGAGCTTGCGTCGCCGGTTCTCGCGCGCGGAGAATCGTACAGTTTTACGTTCCAAAAAACAGGAACGATCGGGTATCATTGCCATCTGCATCCATCGATGCAGGGGAAGATAACCGTGATCGAGTAGAAAGATAGCGTGAATAATAAAAGCGCCGGTGGTATAAAACCAACGGCGCTTTTTCGCGCGTTAATGAGCAGGCGGGGAGATGATACGGAGGCGTCCTTTCATTGGCGCATCGCGGTAGCGCCGAAGCGGGACCTTTCGTTCCTTACCGTCTTCTTTGATGAAGCGGAAAGAATACGTGGAGTAAATGGAGTCAAATTCTGCTTTTGCTCCGCACCCGGCACAGGTAATGGTACTTTGCCGTATGGCGTGATCGGTCGTGTGCGTCACGATACCGCCCCCGCAGTCCTGGTGCGTCAGATGGCCCGGGTTTCTCGTTGAAACAATGGTCATGTGCGTTACTTTCTGGTACTGGATCACCGTCAGCACCAGGGCCAGTACTGCCAATAGTATCACTGCCGATGAAAAGGTCATGATATCACCCCCTTTGGTTGTATTGTGAAAGAACGCCCGATAAAAGATAGATGCATATATTAAACCATATATTTTTTATTTTACAAGACGAGTAATGCACAGGCGGGTGTGTGCGGTGCGCACAGGTGTATTATAATGTAAGTATGAACTGGAAAAAGATCTTCACATCGCTTGCGATATTTGCCGTAGGAGCGGCGGCGCTTGCGGTGGCCGCATTCTACATGATCGATACGCTGCGTATCGCGCGCGGGCTGAAGCCGGTACTGCTGAAAGCGCCGCAAGACATCACAGAGATCATCCCGCTTGTAGGAAGTGAGATACCGGAAGGAAAAGAAGAAGGAAAAAATGAAACGGATATGCCGCTGAAACTTCCGGAAGGATTTTCCATTTCCATTTTTGCAAAAGATCTTGGCGGTCCCCGGGTGATGATGTGGGGCCCCGATGGTAATGTATGGACAAGCATCCCTTCGCAGGGAAAAGTGGTGGCGCTCAAAGATGCGAACGGCGACGGTTTTGCGGAAGGGTCCGTGACGGTGCTCGACGGGCTCAACCGGCCGCACGGCATGGCGTCGCGATGCAATGGAGCACGATGTACCATATATATTGCCGAGTCGCATCAGGTCGCGGCGTTCGAGTATGAGCAGGGGGTGTTGCTCAAAAGTAAAAAGAAGGTCGCCGATCTTCCCGACGGCGGGAGGCATTTTACGCGCACGCTCATGTTCATGCCATACCCCAATGAGAATAAATTATTGATATCTGTCGGTTCGTCATGCGACGTGTGCGAGGAAAAGGACGAGCGCCGCGCGAAAATATTAGCACTTAATGTTGTAAGCGGTGAGATGAAAGAATTTGCGCGGGGATTGCGCAATTCCGTCTTTATGGCGACACATCCCGTGACCGGAAAAATATGGGCCACGGAGATGGGACGCGATATGCTGGGCGATGATCTCCCGCCGGATGAGATAAATATCATTGCAGAAGGAAAGAATTACGGATGGCCGATATGTTACGGCAAGAACGTGCATGATGCCGCGTTCGATAAAAACACCTATATCCGCAACCCATGCATGGAGCCGTTCGAGACGCAAAGCCATGTCGATATCCCTGCTCATTCCGCGCCTTTGGGGCTTGCGTTCTTTCCCGAAGAAGGGTGGCCTGAAGAGTATTGGCATGATCTGCTTGTCGCATATCACGGTTCGTGGAACAAAAGCGAGCCGACAGGGTACAAGCTCGTGCGGTATCGTTTGGACGAGCAAGGAAATTACATAGGAGTTGAAGATTTCATTTCCGGGTGGCTGCAAAGCGATGGGACGGTGCTCGGCCGACCCGTTGATGTTCTCATTCAACCCGGAGGAGTGATATTCGTGTCTGACGACAAAGCAGGCGTTATTTACCGCATTGCGCGTGCGGGGAAAGAGGATGACGTTACGGAACACATCCGGTCAAAGGCAGACCTTATCCGCGTTGTAGCGCCGGGGCCGGGAGAGGCGATCACAAGTCCGATCACCGTGAAAGGAGAAGCGCGGGGATATTGGTTTTTTGAAGCGTCGTTTCCCGTGAAGCTGTTTGACGGTAACGGAAGAGAAATAGCGGTAGGCATCGCGCAGGCTGAAAAAGAATGGATGACGACCGATTTCGTGCCGTTTTCAGCGACGCTTACATTCACAAAACCATCCACCGCGGCAGGAACGCTCGTGTTTGAAAAAGACAATCCGTCCGGTTTGCCGGAGCATGCGGACGCATTGCGCATCCCCGTTGTTTTTGAAAAGTAGCGAAAGCTCTTTCCGGCGGCTTTTGCGGCATGGGATTGACCTGCGCTTTTTTTGTTTTATCTTACACGGACAAATTTTGCTCGTTGAAAAAATATAACCATAAAACAAGGAGGCAGTTTATGAAGGCGACAGCGTTTATCTTTGAAGAAGAAGGCAAGGAAAATGACACGGAGGTTCCGGCGAGGGCAGCGGTTGATCCGCTAGCGATGTATTTTCAGGCAATACGCAAGTGCGAATTACTCACCGCGGAAGAAGAGATCGCGCTTGCGCGAAGGATCAAAAAAGAAGACAAGCAAGCGCGGGACGCGATGATCAATATGAATCTTCGTCTTGTGGTCAATATCGCGAAGCGGCGTCTTCGCAGGGTACCGCTATTGCATTTGAAGCTCGCTGATCTTATTGCCGCGGGGAACGAAGGACTTATCAAAGCAGTGGACAGATTCAAGCCGGCTCGCGGATGCCGTTTTTCTACGTATGCAACGTATTGGATCAAGCAGACGATTGATCGAGAGATCGCAAATTGCGAACAAACGATCAGAAACCCGATACATATTGTCGATAGTTTTGCGTGGTATAACAAAACGGTATCTGTGCTGACCCACGAGCTTGGTAGAACGCCGACTGTCGCGGAGATCGCGATTAAGATGGAAAAAAGCGAGGCATGGGTAGAGGCGAGGATGAAGATCATCAAAAAATATGTTTTCCTTGATGCGCCACTTGCAAGCGGCGATACAGGAGAAAGTGCGCCCATATTCGGCGATCTCATCGAAGGAAGCGACGGGACCGAGGCGTATCGCTTTGCATTGCACTCCGCATTCAAGAAAAAATTTGCGGATGTATTTGAGCGTGTTTCGCTTAGCGAACAAGAGAAGGAAGTATTGTGTTTGCGTTATGGGATCGGCAGTGATGACGGCGAAGGGCTCACGCTTGATAAGATCGGCATCCGGCTCGGCCTCACGCGGGAGTGGATTCGCCAGATAGAAGCGAGAGCGCTTGGGAAGTTCAGAAAGGCGAAACACCTCAATTATTTGAGGGATCTCTTATAGACAGATCTTCGTAGTGCAAAAACCAAAAAGGGGGGTCGTTATCAAACGACCCCCCTTTTTTATTTTCTGATGAGGCCGCGCGGCGGAAATTCAAGGAATGCGTGGTATTTCTTATTTTTACAGAGGGGTTATACTGAAAGTATGGCTCATATACTATATGTGATCGCAAAAAACGGTTTTCGCGACGAGGAATATTTTATTCCTCGTGAGGTTTTGGAGGCTGCGGGACACGCGATCGTAACCGCAAGCAACGGGGAAGCAGGGGTGGTCGCGGTTGGGTCTCATGGCGGAGAAGCGCGTATTGATGCGACTATCGCAGATATGAAAGCGGCCGCATTTGACGCGGTGGTATTTGCAGGCGGACCGGGGGCGGCTGAAAATCTCGATAACGAAGAAAGCTATCGGTTGATCCGTGAAACCGTTGCCACGGGCAAGCTGCTTGGCGCAATGTGCATCGCCCCGACGATACTTGCAAAAGCGGGTGTATTGCGGGGGAAGAAGGCGACGGTATGGAGTTCCCCGTTAGATCAAGACCCTATCGCTATTTTAGAGAATAATGGCGCGGAGTATATCGATGCGCCTGTGGTTGAGGATAGTAATATCATCACTGCGAACGGCCCGAAAACGGCGCATGCGTTTGGTGAAGCGCTTGTAGCGCGTTTGCATTTTTAATTATGGAAGAGAGAAATTTTGAGCGCATACGAAGAATAAGAATTCCCGATGAAGAAGTACCTGCATGGATGGAGACGCTTCGGGAAGGGGGATTTAATGATGACGAAATTGATACGATCATGGCGTATTGCGATGCCGCATATTTTGAATTAAAAAGATCGGGATTGGCAGAGCAGGAAGTTGAGAAGATAAAAGAATCCTTTCTCAAAGGATACGGGAAGGCGCTTAGTGAAGGGGAGATCGAATATATCCGTAAGGCTATCGAGCAGCAGCTTGATGAACGGGCGCCATGAGGTTTTTCATACACGTAAAACCAAAAAGCAGTACGGCGCGCGTCGAGCAGAAAAATGAAAAGGAGCTTACGGTGTGGGTGCGGGAAGTTCCGGAGGATGGGAAGGCGAATGACGCGGTAGTGCGAGCGGTCGCCGAGCATTTCGACGTCGCGCCTTCGCGCGTGAAAATTCTTCGCGGCGCAAGCGGCCGCAAAAAGGTGGTTGAGATCCTATAGTGGTATTGTGGACAACATTCTTGCGTTGTTTTTATGGCGGTGTGATAATAAAAGCGCACCTTTTAACCGCCGTGGGGAGCGAACCCCACGCATAACGGCCGTATCCAACATAAGAACGTACTATCATTTTCTCTTTTCTGATTTTGTCTCATGGCGGGGCGCTTCGGACGGGGAGTATGATGTTCTTATGGATACGGCTTTTTTCTTTTCTCAAAGCAACTCTTGACCCCGTTACAACCTCACCAAAAACCTCTTTTTTAATAAGAATACTAAGGCGAAGCCGCCTTACGGCTCTTACTTTGGAATATAGAGTGGCGCGTGTAAGGTTGTAAGCGGGGTTGACACGAGTGGTATACTAAGGGAACAACTAAATACAAAGGAGGGCATATCATGTTCACAAGACATTGGATGCTGCCTGCTGTGGCACATTGCTGCGACGGCAAACGAACCAAGGGTGGCAAGCAACGCTTGCCACCCTTGGTTCGTTTTCATTGAATGGCTAATAAAAAAGACCCGCTTGTATAAGCGGGTCTTTTTGGCCTGCGGTCAGATGATAAAAACCGCGGTTTTTCTGTTCGTCCATGAAAAGAGCCATTGTGCGTCGTCAAGGAAGACGCGGATGCAGCCGTGCGAATCCGGGCGGCCGGGGAGCGCGCCGGCATGGATCCAGTAATCCCCGTAGAATCTTATGGCGTATTTCATCGGCGCGCCGCCGTTTGGCGGCGGATACTTACTTGAAATACGATCGCGATCTTTTCCCAGTACGCAAAAGTTTCCAGTTGGCGTAATACATCTGCGCTTCTTTTCATGCGCCCTGCCGCATTCGACTCTTCCGGCTGAAGAAGAGATCGGCCCCCATAAAACGAGCGCGCCGTTTTCATAGGCGCCGAACGCTTGCGCGCCAAGATCGATGAGAATGAGCTTCCCCTCAAGGCCTGCCAGTTCGCGCGGTACCGGTGTGTCGTGTTCCGCCGCTTCCCAGTCGGAAGGGACTTTAAGCGTCATTCCTTCCTTGATGCGTTCGGGGGATATGCGATTGATCTTTGCGACTGTTTTCCAGTGCCCGCCGAACATCTTCCACAGCGTGCCGCCTTTCTTCACTTTTTCGAAATAGAATGATTGTCCATTCTCTTCCGCAAAAAGGATCAGCGGCATGCAGAAAAGAAAAAAACATACAGCGACAAATACCGTGCCCGTCAGCGTCTTTCCCATTCCATCCTCCTTTCATCGGGTAGTTTTGTTGTTAAGTTGCTAGAACTCATACCGTACAATACGCGTTCCGTCTTGTAAATGCTCAAGCACTTGATTTATATAGTTTTTTGTGGTACTTTTGTTTCGTGATACTCACGCCCGCGAGGGCTTTTTCTATTATGCCCGGTAGTAGAACTTTGACTGTTGTTTCCAACAGCAGAAAAATTACCGGGAAAAAATTATCACATTAAATAAAGAATTGGCAATATAAACCTTATAATACGGTTTTAATTGTCAAAGTTTCACTACCGGGTATGAACATCCGCAATATCGCCATTATCGCTCACGTAGACCACGGCAAAACGACGCTCGTGGACTCTTTGCTTAAGCAATCGGAGGCATTTAAGCTCAAAAGCGACGCCACGCAGGAGCTTATTATGGATTCAAACGCGATCGAGCGCGAGCGCGGCATCACTATTTTTTCAAAGAATGCTTCTTTTCGCTATCACGACGTGAAAGTGAATATCGTGGATACGCCGGGGCATGCCGATTTCGGCGGCGAGGTGGAGCGCATCATGCGCATGGTGGACGGCGTATTGCTCGTGGTGGATGCAAAAGAAGGGCCGATGCCGCAGACGAAATTCGTACTGCGCAAAGCGATCCAGGCAGGGCACCCCGCGATCGTCGTGGTGAATAAGATTGACAAGCAGGACGCGCGCCCGGCGTGGGCGCTTGAGCGCACCTACGATCTTTTCATCGAGCTTGGCGCGACCGACGAACAAATAGAGTTTCCGGTCATCTATGCGTCCGCGATGCAGGGCAAAGCGGGGACAGAACCGGATCTTGCGGCGATGACGAATATCCAGCCGCTGTTTGACGCGATCGTGAAGTATTTTCCCGCGCCGTCGGTGGATGCAAGCAAACCGCTTCAGATGCTCACGGTGAATTTGGTATACGATAATTATAAGGGCAAGATCGCCGTCGGGCGGCTGTATGCGGGGACCCTGCGCAAAGGTGCGCAGGTGGCGCATATCGACCGGCAAGGGCATGTGAAAAAAGCGCAATTGACCAGCGTGATGCTTTTTGACGGGCTTGCGCGCACGGATGTGGAAGAGGCGATGGCGGGCGAGATCGTGGCGATCGCGGGCATTCCCGATATTTCCATCGGTGAAACGATCGCAGACCTTGCAAACCCCACGCCGTTGCCGGTGATCGCGATCGATGAGCCGACGATCAAAATGACGTTCGGCGTGAACACGTCGCCGGTGTCAGGCAAAGAAGGGCAGTATTGCACCTCGCGCAATTTAAAAGAGCGGCTGGAGCATGAACTTGAAACCGATGTCGCGCTTTCGGTCGCGCCGACGGACTCCGCGGATAAATGGGTGGTAGCGGGCCGCGGCGAACTGCATCTTGCGATCCTCATTGAAAAGATGCGCAGGGAGGGATACGAGCTTGAAGTGTCAAAGCCGGAAGTTATTTTTAAGGAAATGGAGGGGAAGACCGTGGAGCCGGTGGAGCTTGCGTCTATCGAAGTGCCCGAGCAGTTCTCGGGAACGGTGATCGAAATGATGGGCAAGCGCCTCGGGCAGATGAAGGATATGAAAGTGGACCGCGCGATCGCATACATGGATTTTGCGGTGCCGACGCGCGGGCTCATCGGCATCCGCAACCAGTTCCTCACCGCGACGAAAGGGACGGGGATATTCAATACGATATTTTTGGGATACGAACCGTTTGCGGGCGCGCTCGATGCGGGCGCGCATGGTTCGCTGATCGCCTCGGAATCGGGTACGTCCACGGCATATTCTATGATGAACGTACAAGGGCGAGGCACGCTCTTTATCGCTCCCGCGACGGCGATCTACGAAGGCATGATCGTGGGCGAGAACGCGAAAGCGGAAGATCTTATCGTGAATGTGTGCAAGTTAAAAGAGCTGACGAACTTTAGAACGAAAGACGTCGGTGTCGGCGAGCATCTGGATGTGCCGCATCTCATGGGGCTTGAGGACGCGCTTGATTATATCGGCGACGATGAACTTGTAGAAGTAACGCCCAAGAACGTCCGGCTCCGCAAGAAGCTTCTCACGGACGCCGACCGGCGCAGAGCAAAGAAAGGATAAATAGGGTTTACCCCGTTACGATCTTATCGCTGTTTCACTTTTTAATAAGACGATAAGGCGAAGCCGTCTTGCGGCTATTGCTATGGAATATAGGGCGGCATGTAAAAGATCGTAATGGGGTTGATATCTTTCGTTCTTTGTGGTACATAGGCATTAATGGAACATTGAAAAATAACGCACCGGTGAACGACACCACATAAAGGAGGAAGTGATCATGATGGTAAAAGTCCCTCAGGCGACCGCGGTCGGGGCCTACATTTTCATCGCGTGGTTCTTTCTGTGTTTCTTATTCTTTGCGGCGAGCGCGTATTTCCGCCATAGAATGCGGGCGAAAGAAATGAAGCGAAAGCGGGGAGTGATGAAGAGTTTCACGCAGGCACAGATACTGGCATTGCAGCGGCACGACAATGCGCTACGGCGGCTCGCGGCCTGGTCGTGTGCCAATAAAGGCGTCAACCCCGCAAGTTCTCCCGCAGCAAAGAAGATGATGGAAGAGTGCGCGAACGCCTTTCGCGCGCTGATGAGCGACAAAGATCTCGAAAAAAAATAAGAGGAGGAAGATATGAATACATACTATCAGGTTCTCGGCGCAGAGAAGGCTCATGAGATCTGCGAATCGTTCGGCTTAGCTCCCGCAGAGGAAGCGGTCGTCAGAGAGATATTCTCCCGGTGGGACCTCGTTGATATGGATCTCAAAGGAGAAGATAAGGCGACAGTGAATGATGTGAAGGCGGTCATTGCGGCAAACACGTTAAAGAGCAGGACCCGTCGGCGATTGATCTGCTTTGCTGTTTCGACGATCTGCAATGAGGCTAAGAAGATCGACTGGGCGATCGAAGAGATGAATAAATATAATAAGATGGGAAAAGACCTGCACTAAGCGGGCGCGCGAAGCCCCTCGTTACCACGAGGGGCTTTTTATTCCCTGCATCTTGCCCATACGCGTGCGCGGGAGTATTATATGATCAGTATCGTAGTAATATTTGCGGCACATGACGCGGCACGAATTAAAGATCAACGGCATCAAGTGGGTGTATATCAATAAGCCCTCTGCCAAAGACATTGAGCAGATCAAAGAGATCTTTCCGTTCCATCCGTTGGTGATGGAGTCGATCGTCGCGCCGACGTTCCATCCGTTCATTGAGGATTTTGAGGGACATCTTTTTCTTATCCTGCACTTTCCCATCATTTTTCCCGGGCATCAGGCGAACAAAATAGCAGAGGTTGATTTTTTGATCACCAAAAAGACCCTGGTGACCATAACCTACATCGATTTTCCTCGGTTTGACCAGCTGTTCCGCTCGCTTTTGGAAGACGCGCATCTGCAAAAACAGTTCGCGAAGACGCACGCCGGATTTCTTTTATATTATATCATCGACCGCCTTTTTCAGGCGCACATGAAAGACCTTGATTTCCTTGAAAAGGAAGTGACGCGCATCGAAGACAAGATATTCGAAAAACACGGCCGGCTCACTATTGAGGACATTTCAAATGTGCGCCGCGATATCGTTGATATCCGGAGGCCGCTCCGGTCCCAGCTTTCTGCGCTTGCGTCGTTCCGCGACAAGGCGGAAAAGTTCTACGGAAAGGATTTCGCACCGTATCTTTTGGACCTTTCCGTGAACGAAGAGCGTGTCATTACCCTGATAGAAAACCAGAAAGAAACGATGGATGTGCTGTATGAAACGCAAACATCGCTGATGTCCGACCACATCTCGCAGATCATGCGGGTGCTCACTATATTTTCCGCGATCATTCTTCCGCTTTCGCTGGTGACGTCGATATGGGGAATGAATCTCAGGGCGATACCATTGAGCGATTGGCAGTTCTCATTTTGGATCATCGTCATACTTATGATGCTTGTCGGCGCGGGGCTGTTGCTGTTCTTCCGCAAAAAACGGTGGTTATAAGCCGCCATCTCTGGCTCATTCTTTCTTTTATCTTAACGGAAGCGCAGCCTTTCATTATTATTTTATATAAAAGGGCGTGAGAGGATTAAAGAAAGAATGAGCCAGAGATGGCGGCACAGGAGCGCGGAGCGATTTCATAATTCAAATAAGCTATGTATTCCTGGGCTTTTTTTGCGCTGTTGTCTGCCGGGTTTGCCGCGTGCGTTGCGATATTCGGCAAGATCGGGCTTGCGGGCATCGATACGACGCTTGCGACCACGGTACGCGCGGCGATCATGGCGGGGTTTCTCATCATGGTCTCTTTTGCTTTAGGCAAGGCAGGGATGCTTTCGACGCTTTCGGGGAAGGCGCTTGCGTTCATTGCATTATCCGGCGTGGCAGGCGCGTTGTCGTGGCTCTTTTATTTCTTTGCATTGCAAAAAGGCCCTGCATCGGGCGTGGCGGCGCTTGACCGCTTGAGTGTGGTGTTCGTGCTGATGCTCGCCGTGTTCTTTTTAGGCGAGCATTTTACGCTAAAAAGCGCGGCGGGCGCAGTCCTGGTTGTCGTCGGAGCGGTATTGATGAGTTTGTAGAGGGTCATAGCAAGAGTTATAATAGGCATATAATCATAATCATATGAACGAACAGATAAAAAATGCGCTTGGCGGGGTGATGATCGTTGTTGCGGTGGTAGCGACCTATGCGGCCGCAAGCTATGTTGCGTCATATGCAAAGTCGGTTGATCCGTCGTCGTTCCGTAGTTTTTCGGTCTCCGGTGACGGGAAATCGGTCGGTGTGCCCGATGTGGCGCAGTTCACGTTTAGCGTTATCACGGAAGGGGGTAAAGACATTGGCAAGCTCCAGCAGGAAAATACTCAAAAAGTGAATGCGATCAACGCATTTGCAAAAGAGCAAGGCATTGACGACAAAGATATCCGTACGCAAAGCTATAACATTGATCCGCGGTATCAGTATTTTTCATGCCCGACAAGTGGCGGTGCGTGCCCGCCCGCAGAGATCGTGGGGTACACCATCAATCAATCAGTACAGGTAAAGGTGCGCGACTTCACGAAGATCGGCGTATTGCTTTCGGGCATAGTGCAGAAAGGCGCGAATTCCGTTTCACAACTGACATTTGCCATCGATGACCCGACCGGCGTGCAAAATGACGCGCGCGCGGAAGCGATCGTGAAAGCGCGGCAAAAAGCAGAGGGGCTTGCCATGGCAGGTGGGTTCCGGCTCGGCAAATTGCTTTCTATAGAAGAATCGTCGTCTGTGCCGCCATATCCGTATCCTGTCTATGAGCGCGCGTTGGGCGTGGGCGGCGGCGGTGTCGCTCCTTCCATCGAGCCCGGTTCGCAGGAGGTCTCGGTGAGCGTGACATTGCGATATGAAATGCGATAGATGATATTTAATGTGCTTTATCGCGCGCCCCGCTTTTACCGCCTGAGTTCACAATCTTACGAGGTCGCACCTCGTAAGATTGTTTTTTAGTTTATGAAACGACCAAAGAAACTTGCAACGGCGTTTTTCCAGCGGCCGACGCTTACGGTGGCGCGCGGCTTGCTTGGCAAATATCTCGTGGTGGAGCACGGGCGGGAAACGCTCTCCGGAAAGATAGTGGAAACGGAAGCATACAGAGGCGAAGACGATCTTGCATGCCACACATCGAAAGGGAGGACGAAGCGCACCGAAACGCTGTATAAGAAGGCAGGAACGATATACGTGTATCTCGTGTACGGAATGTATTATTGCCTGAATATCGTGACGGAAAAGAAGGATTTTCCTTCGGCGGTGCTCATTCGCGCGGTAGAGCCGAGAGGAGGTATTGCGCGCATGGAAAAGAATAGGAAAATAACAGCATTGCATAATCTCGCATCTGGTCCCGGCAAGGTATGCGAAGCGTTTGGCATCACCAAGCGCATGAACGGCGTCGTTATCCCGTCGCCTCATATATGGGTGGAAGACAGGGGAGAGGCAGTGAAAGAGGAAGACATCGTAAAAGCGCCACGGGTAGGTGTTGCGTACGCAGGCGCATGCGCACGCTACCCGTGGCGGTTTTATATCAAAAGCAATGAATTCATTTCTAAAAAATAGCATTTTCCCCTTCCTTTTTGAATCTGTTTTTTTGTGCTATGATGTTTCAAGTTTCATGCTTCACGTTTCGTGATCTATGCTCCGCATCATCCACACATCAGATATCCATCTAGGCGCAAAGTTCTCGTCGCTGGGGAAAAAGGCAGACGCGCAGCGGCAGGCGCTTAAAGATTCGCTCGCAAAGGTGGTTGACCACGCGCTTGCCTCAAAGGCGAACCTTTTTCTTATTACCGGCGATCTTTTTGATTCGAATTTTCCCTCTCCTCAATCGGTAAGTTTCGTAAAAAGCCAGCTCGCGCGGCTGAATGAAGCGCGGATCTGGACGATGATCCTTCCCGGCACGCACGACTGCCTTTCAAAGAGTTCCGTGTATGTGCGGGAGGATCTTTCGCATAATCTTCCGTATGTGTATGTATTTAACGATGCGGAAGTTTTTGCAAAAGAGATCTCCGATATTGACACGACGATATATGCAAAGCCAAGCGCCGCGAACAAATCAACCGAAAGTCCGGTCGCATTCTTGGCATCTGCGACAAAAGATGCGAAAACGCGCTACAAGATAGCGATGGCGCACGGGTCCGTGCAGATAGAAGGGAAGTCGGCGCCCGACGATATGCCCATTACTTTGCGGGAAGTTGCCGAAGCGGGCGTACAGTATCTTGCGCTCGGGCATTGGCACGGCGCGCAGGATTTTTCATTCGGCAATACCGTCGCGTGGTATGCCGGGTCGCCCGAAGTCACCTATCAGGAAGGCAAGGGTGGCATCGGGCAGGGGTACGCCCTTGCGGTGGATGTCATGGAAACCGCAAAGGTAAAACCGATAAAGATTTCCGAAAAAGTCGTGAAAGAAGTCGATATCGATATGCAGATATATGAGAACGTGGAAAACGTGGTGTTTGAGCTTGAAAAGCTCGCCGATAAAAATTGCTTGCTTTTGGTCAATGTATTTGGGTTTGCGGAGTCGGCGGTGTTTGTCGATCCTGATCGCATCGCAGAGGAGCTTGCGGATAAATTTTTCAGTATCAAGGTGAAAAATACCACGGCGCTGAAATTGCCGGAGATCACGGCGCTCAATTACCCCGAAGAGCTTGTGGTTGGGCAATTCGTGCGTATCATGCAAAAAAAGCTTGAGGGCGCGCAAACACCCGAAGAACGCAAGATGATAGAAGACGCTGTGCAGATAGGTATTGCGGAATTGGAAGGTAAAAATGTGCTTTCAGAACTTTGAACTACAAAACGCCACCTTCTTTGTTCTTTTTTCGAACCATCTTTTTGATTTTTTTCTTTTATCTTAACGGAAGCGCAGCCATCCAATAATTATTATAAAAGGCGTGAGCGGATTAAAGAAAAAATCAAAAATGATGGTTCCACATACTGTTTGTTGTCGATTGTTTTAAGTTATACGTTTTTATATGTTTCTTCGCTCGATCAGTGTAAAAAATTTCAAAAAATTCCCGGAACTCACGGTGCGTTTTCCGTCCGACATTACGATAATAAAGGGTCCGAATGAGCAGGGGAAATCAACGCTCCTTTCGGCTATCATCGCCGGATTTTTTTACGACCCTAAAAAGAGCAATAAGGATATTGCGGCGTTGCGCGCGTGGAATTCGGAGAAACTATATCAGATCGCGCTTGATATCGAGCATCACGGCGAGGATATCGCGTTGCGCAAGGATTTCGAGGGAAAAGAGCTGGCGCTTGAGAACGCAACGACCGGCGCGAAAATGGCGACCATCGCCGCGGTTTCCGGATATCTGTATGAAATAGGCGCATTGCGTTCTGCGGCGCTGTTTGAGAATACGGCGTGCGTGAAGCACGACGCGCTTGCGCGCATCACCGAAGGCAAGCGGGAGATCGCGCAGGCGCTTGAAGAACTCATTACGTCTTCCGGAGAAAATGTGAGCGCCGACAAAGTGCTCAAAAAGATCAGCGATATCACTGCGGGGCTTCAGCGAGGCATGCGCGGGCAGGCAAAAACGCCCGGTCTGCTCAAGCAGATCGACGGCGATATCGCGGAGCTTACGGCGAAAAAAGATGCGATAGCCGCAGAGCTCAAGGACATCGGGGAGAAAAGCAGTTATTGCGGGGAGCTCACCGCGCATTATCACGCAATCGTACGGGAGCTTGAGATACAGCGGAGTCAATACCGCAATAACGGCGAATACTTCACGACCGTGGAGGAATTGCGGAAATTGCACGCACAGCTTGAAAAAGTGGAAGCCGACAGCATGGCGCTTAAAGACATTGAAAGCAAACAGGAATATCTTTCGTTCCAGCTCGAGAAGTTCCGGCATTTGCAGGCGTTCGATCAGGCAAAATGGTACGCCCAGCGCGAAGCATTGAGCGTGAAAAAAGCACAGCTTGCGCATTTCGAGGCGGAAGGAAAGCAGCTAAAAAATGGAGCGGGGAAAGGCAAGGTGCACATCAAGAAAACGCATTTTTTGGCATCGCTCATGCTGTGCGCGGTGGGGTTTTTGGGGTTTGCGTATACGCCGTTATTCGCGTTCTGGGGGTTGTTTGCCATCGCGGCAGTGTATAGTTTTGTGCTTAAGCGCGGGCTGGTGGTGCATGCTCCGGCAGTGGTGCGTGCGGAGACGGGCACGCTTGTGCACGAGATAGCGGTGCTTGAAAAACAACGCGATCAGGTGCTGGAAGAAAGCGGCGTGCACAGCGAAGACGCGCTTTTAGGGGTTATAAAGAAGGTGGGCGAACAGGCACAGGAGTTCGCGAAGCTTTCAAGCAAGCGGGAGGGTATCTTGCGGGAACGGACGCTTGAGGATTTTACGAAAGAGCGAAAAGAGCTTTTGCGCCGCATCGGCATCGAGGAAGCGAAAATTTCAGATGAACAAAAAGCCGCGGCGCCCAAAGGGGAGACCCAGCGCGCGCTTGAGCTTGATATCGCAAAAAAAGAACAAGACCTTGCGAAGCTCGAAAAAGAGATCGTGCGCACGGAAGAAGTGATGCGCGCGACGCCGTACGACCATGAAATGCTCGCCAAAGCGGAGGAAGAGCTCGAATGGAAACAGCAACAGCGCGCGAATGCGGAATATAAATTAAAAACGCTTGAACTGTTGTATGCGGCGCTCGGGGAGGCGAAAGCAAAGACGATCGAAAAGTCGCGCCGCGCGATCGAGGAGTATATGCAAAAATATCTGCCCGTGGCGACCGAAGGAAGATATAAGAATGTAACAGTGAAGGATGATCTTTCGTTTGAAGTATGGTCGGAGGAGAAAAAGGGGTTGATAGCGCCCGAAGAGCACCTTTCCAAGGGCACGATCGATCAGTTTTATCTTGTCGCGCGGTTTGCGGTGCTGAATCTTTTAAATAAAGGCACGAAATCGCTGCTCTTGCTTGACGATCCGTTCGCGGGGTTTGACGCGTCGCGCAAACAAAAAGTGCACGCGATGCTTCAAGACATGACCTCCGTATTTCAAATCATTATTTTTACGCACTCGTCCGAGTATGATGCATGGGGGAGTGTGATAGCGATCTAGAACCACATGCGCTTTATTTTCTTTTTTTTCCGTGCGTGCGGCGCACATATTGTCGGCGCATGGAATACGGTCAAGAGGTCGGAATTTCTTTTCGATAAATACGTGCTTGCCATGATCGCTCTAGCGGCGGCGATCAACGCGGCGCTGTGGTTTTATCTTGGGCGCGCGTTCCATCAGCCGCAGGACGCGTTCGTCACGCTTCATTTTACCGCAGCGCTTGGCGCCGACCTCATTGGCGAAGCGTCCGAGATCTATACCGCGCCGTTTTATGCCGTACTGCTTTCGGGTGCGAACATCATCCTCGCGCGGCTTCTGTACTCATACGATGTTCTGCTTGCCTATCTTTTAGTGACCACCGTGCCACTGCTCAATATATTCGTGCTGATAAATAGCGTTCTGCTCGTCTCGGTGAATGCGTAATGGAATTTGACATATTGTGGTAAACGCGTATAATAGTGTTATATCGTTCTTTTTTTCAACGCCCTAATAGTGGGGCCCAAACCAGGGAGGTGTTGTATGACCAGAGCACCGAATAATGGCTTTGCATTCATCGAAAAGACCGGCGGCGAGAAGACGACCCCCGGGGCCAGGACCTAACAACCCCGCCAAAAAAAGGAGGTGCTGAAATGCGCCACTCACGAGATTCTCCCAAATAATATTAAAACAGGCGTCCGACAAGGATGCCTGTTTTTCTTTTTTATCTCTTGAACGATATGTATTGCGGCGATATAATTGACTATATTTAGCACTCTGGTATGATGAGTGCTAATAACTATTAATCATTCTAGTTTCTAGATTCTAGTTTCTAGATTCTAGTTTCTGTGAAAATCATGAAACTACAACCCGTTTCCGACTATATCATCATTGAACCGCTCAAACAGGAAGTGAAAACAAAAAGCGGCATCGTACTTCCCGATACGGTGACAAAAGAAAAGCCGCAGGAGGGGAAGGTGATCGCGGCAGGTCCCGGCAGGACGCTTGAAAGTGGCGCGCACGCCAAGATGCAAGTAAAGACGGGCGACAGAGTATTGTTCACCAAATACAGCCCTACGGAAGTGAAGATAGACGGCAAAGAATTTTTTGTTATCAAAGAAGAGGACGTAATGGCGATCGTAAAATAAGAGAACGTAGAATGTAGCGAGTAGAACGTAGCAAGAAAATCCCTACTCCCTACTCGCTAAATTTTAACTTCTAGTCAAATATGGCAAAACAAATCATTTTCAATGAAGAGGCGCGACAGGCGTTGAAGCGGGGAGTGGACAAGCTCGCCAACGCGGTAAAGGTAACGCTCGGCCCCAAAGGGTCGAACGTCGTGCTTGATAAAGGGTTTGGCGTGCCTACGATCACCAATGACGGCGTGACCATTGCAAAAGAGATAGACCTCGCGGACAAGGTGGAAAATATCGGTGCGTCGCTCGTAAAAGAAGTGGCGACCAAAACCAATGACGTAGCGGGGGACGGCACAACGACCGCGACGATCCTCGCGCAGGCGATCATCGGCGAGGGGTTGAAGAACGTGACATCGGGCGTGAATCCGATGGTGTTGCGCCGAGGCATCGAAAAAGGCGTGGAGGCGGTGGTCGCGCGTTTGCATAAAATCGCAAAGCCCATTTCAAAAAAAGAAGAGATCGCGCAAGTGGCGACCATTTCCGCGCAGGATCCGCAGGTGGGCGATCTGATCGCCGAGATCATGGAAACGGTGGGGAAGGAAGGCGTGATCACGGTGGAAGAATCGCAGAGCTTCGGTCTTTCAAAGGAAATAGTAGAAGGGATGCAGTTTGACCGCGGGTATGTGTCTGCGTATATGATCACGAATACGGAACGCATGGAGGCGTCATATGCCAATGCAAAGATACTTATCACCGATCAAAAAATATCGTCACTGCAGGAGCTTTTGCCTCTGCTTGAGAAGCTCGCGCAGTCGGGCACAAAAGAGTTGGTGATCATCGCCGACGATGTGGACGGCGAAGCGCTCGCTACTTTGGTGGTGAACAAACTGCGCGGCACATTCCACGCGCTCGCGGTGAAAGCACCGGGATTTGGCGACCGCAAAAAAGAGATGCTTGAAGATATCGCGGTCATCACGGGCGGCACCGTGGTGTCTGAAGAGCGAGGCGTGAAGCTCAACACGGCGGAGCTCGCAGTGCTTGGTGCGGCGCATAAGGTGATCGCGACAAAAGAGAATACGACGATCGTCGGCGGCAAAGGTACGAAAAAAGATATTGATAATCGCGTGAAGCAGATCAAGGCGCAGATGAGTCAGACCGATTCCGACTTTGATAAAGAGAAGCTCAAAGAGCGGCTTGCGAAATTATCCGGCGGCGTGGCGGTGATCAAAGTCGGCGCGGCGACGGAAGTGGAGCAGAAAGAAAAACAGCATCGCATTGAAGATGCTATTTCGGCAACGCGCGCGGCAGTGGAAGAAGGGATCATTCCTGGCGGGGGTGTTGCGCTTATCCGCGCGCTCGATGCGTTAAAAGATGTAAAAGCGGAAGGAGATGAAAAAGTGGGCGTCGATATATTGCGCCGCGCGCTTGAAGAGCCGATACGCCAGATCGCAGAGAATGCGGGCGAGGACGGGTCAGTGGTGGTTTCCGAAGTGAAGAAACTCAAAGACGCGAACGGGTTTAATGCGATGACGGGCGTATACGAAGACATGGTAAAAGCGGGCATCGTTGACCCGACAAAAGTAACGCGCTCTGCGCTCCAAAATGCCGCGTCTATCGCCGCGTTATTCCTTACTACGGAAGCGGTGGTATCGGATATCCCGGAAAAGAAAGAGGAAAAAGGCGATGCCTCGCACATGGGCGGTATGGGGTATTAATGAAAACGCGATCATCAAAACAAAAGAGCTCGTGATGAGCTCTTTTGTTTTTCATGTATACTAGAGATATGTTCGACCGAAATCTACTCCAAGAAAACGTTTCGCTCAAAGATCGCAACACCTACCGCGTAGGCGGCGCGGCACGCTACTTTTTTGAAGCGCACGATGCCGAGGCATTGCAGCGCGCGGTGCAAGAAGCGCATAAAAACGGCATGCGGTATTTTTTGCTGGGTAGCGGCACGAATGTGCTCGTGCCCGAAGAAGGGTTTGATGGCATTGTGATCAAAGCAGATCATCAGCACATAGAGGTGCAAGGTGACGAGTTTTATGCCGATACGGGAATTCCGATGGGTGCGCTTGTCGCGCAGGCGGCATCGCTTTCGCTCTCCGGGCTTGAGTGGGCGGCGGGGTTGCCCGGTACGCTGGGCGGCGCGATATTTGGTAATGCCGGTTCGCATGGCGGAGAAACAAAAGATGTTATCGGTGAGGTTGAAATATTTGACCCCGCACATGGTATTGCACGATCCATCAGCGCAAAAGAATGCGGGTTTGGATATCGCCATAGCGCGTTCAAAGAAAATGGCGGTGTTATCGTGCGGGCGGTGTTGCGGCTGGAAAAAGGAGACGCTGCGGCGATCACTGCGCGCATGAAGGAAAACATGAACAAACGTATCGCGCATCAGCCGCTCGCACAGCGCTCCGCAGGGTGCGTGTTTAAGAACGTAGAGCTTGCTGCATCGCGCGAGGGGAGTGAGCTTGCGCGCACACACGCTGATTTCACGGCGTTTCGCGACGCGCGTTTTTTGCCTGCGGGATTGCTTATCGATAAAGCGGGGCTAAAAGGAACGCGCGCGGGCGGCGCGATGATCTCGGACAAGCACGGGAATTTTATCGTGAACGAATCGCACGCGACCGCCGACGATATTATTCGGCTGATCGCAATCGCGAAAGCCGCGGTGCGGGAAAAATTCGGCGTGCGATTGGAAGAAGAGATCAGGATCATGCGGAGCAAGAGATAGTATGTATTACTCTGTATAATATTGTATTACTCATAGGTTATCCACAGCTCTAATGCGCGTGCGGTGTGGTATACTATGTACATACGCAGAGAGTATTGCGTAGTGCGTTGGAGAAAATGTAAGAAGTAAATAGTGAGGTCGACTATTTATATTAACTCCCTTGCCGTTTAAGATCGCACAGATCAAAAACAGTGAGAGGAAAAAATATCATGGCCGCAAAAAAGAAAAAGGCAGTCAAGAAGACTACCAAGAAGGCTGCAAAGAAGAAGAAACGATAAGCTTCTTCTCGAAACACCCCGCATTGCGGGGTGTTTTGTTTTATAGTGCGACGGGGATTCACAAGGTCATATTTTTGATATATAATGAAGGTATAAATACATATATGAAAATAGACATCAAAAGCACCAATTTAGAGCTTACACCCGCTATCACGGAGTTTGTTCACGAGAAGATAGGGTCATTGGATAAGTTTATTGGGGGGTTTGCAATGCGGGAAGAAGAGTCGCCGGAGCGAAATCGGCTTGTGGAGGCGTTCGTTGAGCTCAGCAGAACGACCAATCATCATCGGCAGGGTGATGTATTTAAAGCGGAGGTGAATATAAAGATCGGCGGGAACGTTGTGCGCGCGGAAAAAGAGGACATAGATGTCAGGGCGGCGATCGATCTGGTGCGGGAAGAACTAAAGGCGGAATTGCAGAAAGAAAAAGGAATATATGAGGCGAAATTCAAAAAAGGCGCGCGCACGATGAAGCGGCTTCTTTCCATTTCGCCGCTTGCGTGGTTTAGAAAAGAGGAGTAATGATATAGCATATGTGGTTGTGGGATTCTCACGGACGGATCATAAAAAAGCTTGAGCGTACGGTGGCAGACATCAATCGACTCGAACCCTCGTTCGAGTCGATTATTTCCGGCGAACTTCCGGCACGCACCGCCGAGCTAAAAAAGAAGCTCGCTGATGGTGCATCGCTTGACGATATTTTGCCGGAAGCGTTCGCTTTGGTGCGTGAGGCGGCGAAACGCACGCTCGGCATGCGGCATTACGACGTCCAGCTGATGGGCGGCATCGCACTGCATCAAGGGAATATCGCGGAGATGAAAACGGGTGAAGGCAAGACGCTTGTTTCGACCCTGCCGACATATCTCAATGCGCTCACCGGCAAAGGCGTGCATGTGGTGACGGTGAATGATTATCTCGCAAAGCGCGATGCGGTATGGATGGGGCAGGTGCATCACGCGCTCGGGCTTACCGTCGGGTGTATTGCGCACGATCAGGCGTTCGTGTACGACCCCGCATATAATAACAGCCAAAAAGACGAGGAGCGCGATGCGATGGGGAGCTTTAAGATCGTGCACGAATTTCTAAAACCGGTACCGCGGCCCGAGGCGTACCGCGCCGATATCACGTACGGCACGAATAATGAATTCGGCTTCGATTATCTGCGCGATAATCTTATCATGCGCCCTGAAGAGTACGTGCAGCGAAAGCATCACTATGCCGTTGTGGACGAGGTGGATTCCATTTTGATCGACGAGGCGCGCACGCCGCTGATCATTTCCGCGCCCGATGAGGACTCCGGAAAGCTGTACAATACGTTTGCGCAGATCATGCCGAGCCTTGTTGCAAATACGCATTATAATGTAGATGAAAAACTGCGCGCGGTGGCGCTGACGGAAGAAGGCATCTCAAAAGTGGAACAGGTGCTTGGCATCGATAATATTTATGACACGACGATCTTTGGCGGTTCGGGTATCCGCTATGTGCATCATCTCGAACAAGCGTTGCGCGCCAAGGCGCTGTTTCAGCGCGATAAGGATTATATCGTCAAGGACGGCGAGGTGATCATCGTAGATGAATTCACCGGCCGCATCATGCCCGGACGGCGGTATTCGGAAGGATTGCATCAGGCGATCGAGGCGAAAGAAGGCGTGCAGGTGCGCAAAGAATCGCGCACACTCGCATCTATCACATTCCAAAATTATTTCAGGATGTATGAAAAGCTTTCCGGCATGACCGGTACTGCGGCGACGTCGGCTGAGGAATTCCATAAAGTATATAAACTTGATGTCGTAAGTATTCCGCCTAACAAACCGAATATAAGGAATGACCTTGAAGATGCGGTATATAAAACCTCGAAAGGAAGGTATCAGGCGGTCGTGCGCGAGATCGTGGAGCGGCACAAGGAGGGCCAGCCGATCCTCGTGGGTACGGTGTCTATCGAAAAGAACGAATATCTTTCTACGCTACTGAAGCGCGAAGGCATACCGCATGAGCTTTTGAATGCGAAAAATCATGAACGCGAAGCGGAGATCATCGCGCAGGCGGGCAAGCTCGGGGCGGTGACGGTGGCGACCAACATGGCGGGTCGTGGCGTGGATATCATTCTCGGCGGCAATCCGGTGAACGAAGATGAGGCTAAAAAGGTCCGCGAGTCCGGCGGGCTGTATGTCATAGGTACGGAGCGGCACGAAGCGCGCCGTATCGATAATCAGCTCAGAGGCCGCGCAGGGCGGCAGGGCGACCCGGGTACCTCGAAGTTCTTTATTTCGATGGAGGACGACCTGACGCGCATTTTCGGTTCCGATAAGATCAAGCGGATGATGGACACGCTTGGCGTGCCGGAAGACCAGCCGATCCAGAACGGTATCATCTCGCGCGCGATCGAGTCTGCGCAAGGGAAGATCGAGGGGTTTCATTTTGACTCGCGCAAGCATGTGCTCGAATACGACGAGGTGATGAACAAGCACCGCGAGGTAGTGTATACATTACGCCGGGAGATCGTCGACACAGAGGAAGTGAAAGAAAAGATACTCGAGATCGTGGGCAAGCAATTTTCCAATGTGGTCCTGATGCACACGCAGGATGAATTTGCGCAGAATTGGAATGTAAAAGAAATAGGCGAAGATGTGAATGTGATCGTGCCGCTTTCTAGCGAGGCAGAGGCGAAAATCACCGCGATCCAAAACGAAGAGCTCGGGCCCGAGGACAAGCGCAGGAAGCTTTTGGAATATTTACACGGGCTTGCCGTAGCGACGTACGAGCAAAAAGAAAAAGAACTTTCGTCGGAGTTGATGCGCCAGGTAGAAAAGATGGTGCTGTTACGCAACATCGATACGCTGTGGATGGATCATTTGGAGAATATGGAGTATCTGCAAGATTCGGTGCGCTTGCGCGCGTATGGCCAGCAGGATCCGTTGGTAGAATACAAAAATGAAGGCCACCGCATGTTCAAAGAAATGCTTGCCGCCATTGACCGCAATGTGGCAACGACGATATTTAAGATCGGTCCGCCGCGCCAGCAGACGCAAGAAGCGCGCCCGGTAACGATATCAGCCGCGCCACACGCAGATAAAATTGGCCGCAACGACCCCTGTCCGTGCGGTTCAGGCAAGAAGTACAAAAAGTGCCATGGGAAGTAGGATAAAACCGGGAATATATGAGCACTACAAAGGGAATCGCTATGAAGTTATCGGCGTAGCTCAGCACAGCGAGACGCGTGAGGAATTAGTTGTGTATCGGGCGCTGTATGGAGACTTCGATTTATGGGTGAGGCTTGTTAAGATGTTTTTGGAAGAGGTTGAGGTTGATGGCAATAAAATCCCGCGGTTTAGGTTCGTGGAATAGGTAGCTATAAAAAGGTGTTATTGAAAATAATATGCCGAACTACTTAAAGGAAGAACCAACTGAAGATATTCAAGAATATGTGAAAGAGCTTGAGAAAGAGCGCGGTTTCTCTGGAGATCCAATTCTTCAGAAGTGTCTTCTGCTCGGAGAAGAGATCGGTGAATTATTTAAGGCAATTAGGAAATCGGAAAAGTTGAAAATTGATCAAAAATCTACGCTTACTTCGGTAGAAGAAGAATTAGCTGATATTATAATCTATCTTTCTTCCATAGCAAATCGCTATAATATTGATCTTGAAACCGCTTTCAGAAACAAGGAAGAGGTCAATAAAAAGAGAGTGTGGAAATAAAGACAAATACTATTACGAATACAAATCATGCCGGCGGAAAAGATCAGCTTACAACACGCGAAAGAAAATAAACTGTTCTATTTTATCGCGAATGTGGTGGTGTATCGCGAGAGTGATAGGCGATGCCTTATGCTCAAGCGGAGCGAGCAGGAAAAGGTGCATCCGGGAAAATGGTGTGTTCCGGGCGGAAAATTGGAGTGGGAGCAATTGGATGTTGCAAGGCCGATGCGCGTGAATGGCGATGTGCTTGATTTTGAGAATGCGGTTGAGGAATTATTGATGCGAGAGGTGCGGGAAGAAGCGGGTATAGAGATAGAACGGGAGCTGCACTACATCAACAGCGTTGCATTCGTACGGCCCGATGAGACCCCGGCAATTCTTATTAAATTTGCAGCACGATACAAAGGCGGAGAGGTTGTAGTGGAAGAAGGTGCGTTCATTGATCATGCATGGGTGAATGAAGAAGAAGTGATGCATTACGAATGCATCAAAGGTATTCCCGAAGAGATCGCCAAGACGATCGGGATTTTCAAGAGAGTATGAAATACAATAAACTTGTCAGGGACAATATTCCCGAATATATTAAAAGCAAAGGTGAAACGCCAGTGACGCATGTTGCCGATGATGCGGAGTACTGGCAGAAGCTGAAAGAGAAATTGCAGGAGGAGGTCGCTGAATTTTTAAAAGATGAGAGCGCGGGGGAGATCGCTGATGTTTTAGAAGTTATCGATGCGATCTGCGAATATAAGAAATTTGATAAAAAAGAAGTGCATGAGGTGAAGGAGAAGAAGGCAAAGGAACGAGGGAAGTTTTCGAAACGAATTATTCTTGATGAAGCATAGGTATGAATAAAAAAAGAAAAGTACTTACATTGTGTGTTGTGCATGATCATCCGCGCGTATTGCTCGGGATGAAAAAACGCGGATTCGGGGAGGGGCGCTGGAATGGGTTTGGCGGCAAGGTGCAGGAAGGCGAAACAGTGGAAGAAGCTGCAAAAAGAGAACTTTTTGAGGAAGCGGGTATTTCGCTTGGTTCTATTGAGCGTGTCGGACGGCTTGATTTTGAATTTACGGCAACGCCGGGAGAGGTATTAGAGGTGCATATTTTCAGAGGAACAGGCGTACAGGGAGACCCATCGGAGAGCGATGAGATGAAGCCACAGTGGTTTCATATCGATGAGATCCCATTCACCAGCATGTGGCCGGATGATAAGCATTGGTTTCCCATGTTCTTGGAAGGAAAGAAATTCTGCGGGAGATTTTTATTCGGCGAGGGCGATGCGATCGTGGAAATGGATTTGAGTGAGATGATATAACTATGTCATTATATTTTATTACCGGTAGTGCGAATAAGTTTGCGGAAGCAAAAGCGATCCTTGGTGATGTTGAGCAATTGAACGAAGAACTTCCTGAGATCCAGGAAGTCGATGCGAAAAAGATCATCGAAGCAAAACTTCAGAGAGCGAGAGAGTTACGGGAGGGAGGGTTCATTGTAGAGGATACATCGTTGTATTTTGATTGTTTGTGTGGATTGCCAGGACCGTTAATAAAATGGTTCTTTCGGGCACTTGGTAACGAGGGAATATGGCACATGGTGGAAAAAATGGGAAATACGAAAGCGCAAGCATGTGTGCTTATTGGATATGCCGGTAATGACGGAAAAACATATTTTTTTGAAGGAATGATGAGGGGGAATATTGTCGCTCCGCGCGGGAATGGAGGATTTGGATGGGACGCTATTTTTCAACCCGAAGGGTATACCCAGACATTCGGGGAAATAAAGCAAAAGGGAAAAAATGCGCTAACTACACGCCGCATTGCGCTTGAGAAGCTGAAGGAATTTTTGAATAAATAAAAATATGAAAAAAAGCACGAAGAAAAAAATAGTGGTGGCGGTGAGCGGCGGGTTTGATCCGATCCATGTCGGACACGTACGGATGTTCGAGGAGGCAAAAAAACTCGGGGATGAACTGGTGGTGATCTTAAATAACGATAATTGGCTTCGTAAGAAAAAACATGTGATCTTCATGGAGCAGGAAGAGCGCGCAGAGATCATCAAAGCATTAAAGCCGGTTGACCGCGTGGTGCTGACCTCGCACAAAGAAGACCCGACCGACATGAGCGTATGTGCGGAGTTAAAAAAACTAAAGCCGGATGTATTTGCAAACGGCGGCGACCGAAAACATGACAATATTCCTGAAGTAGCGACATGTCAGGCGATCGGGTGCGATATGGTATTTAATATCGGTCACGGCGGTAAGGTGCAGTCGAGCTCATGGCTCCTTGCGAAGTATCACGAGAAGATCAGTGGCGCTAAGAAAAAATAATAAAAACCCCCCGATGCTTGGGGGTTTTTATTATTTGTCGTAGTTTTCAATAAACGCAATAAGATCGCGCGCTGCTTTTTCTTTCCCGCCGGGCTCAAATGAGTTGATGATCTCTGTGGCGAAGCGGACGGGGATCTGTGCGCGCTCCGCATCGGCATTTTCCCGTTCCGTGTGTTTTGCATAGAACGCGTCACGTATCGATTCCGAGTGAAGCGGGGTTATTTTGATTGGTGCGACAGAATATCCTGCGCTTACAAGATCCGCAAGCGCGTACTCGACAACGGCGCAAATGCCGTGTTCATGCGCAAGGACGGCATCGATCGTCGCGCATTCGTACCCATAATAATTACCTGCGTGCTCGATGCATTCGGCAAACTCGTTATTTTTCTTTTTTTCTTCGAATTCAGCAAGCGAAAGAAAGTCGTAAAAGACATCGTCGTCTTTCTCGTTGGTGCGTTTTGTCCGCGTAGTGAATGATTTGATGATGCCAACGCGCTCAGGAATGAGCCGCACTACTTCTTTCATAAGCGTGCTTTTTCCGGAACGTGAATTGCCGACCAGTGCAAAAATAGTGTTCATAGTGGTACGATACTATAATAATACTATACGCATGCAAGAGCTAGTAAAACAACTCACCCTGCAAGGATATCTCAAAACACCGCGCATCATCGAGGCGTTCTTGGCGATAGATCGCAAGGATTTCGTGTCGGAAGACCAATACGACGAAGCGTATTGGGATATTGCGCTGCCTATCGGCTATGGGCAGACGATCTCACAGCCGGCGACGGTGGCGTTCATGCTTGAGCTTTTACAGCCGCAGGAGGGGGATACGATTATGGATGTCGGCGCCGGCTCATGTTGGCAGACGGCGTTGCTTGCGCATATCGTGGGGAAAAAAGGGAAAGTATATGCCGTTGAACGAATATGTCCGTTGCTTGAAGAAAGCAAGAAACATTTTGCGAAGTATGGATTCACGAATACGCAGTTTTTTTGCCGTGACGCCACGAAAGGATTGCCGGAATATGCGCCGTTCGATAAGATCATCGCCGCGGCATCGGGGCATGCAATGATAGAGCGTTGGCAAGAAGAGGTGAAGGTGGGCGGGCGGATCGTGGTGCCTATTGAATTGAGCATATGGCTCTATGTTAAAAGATCGGAAACCGAATTTGAGAAGCATGAGCATCCCGGCTTTGTATTCGTGCCGCTGATAGAGGGCGGCAATTGACATTCCTTCTCTTTTATCGCTACAGTTTAGGTAAGCAGTTGTTTTTTAAAAAAATCATACTACAAAGGAGGGTGCGCGCAATGTTCAATGAAAACGACAAAAAGAGGTTTTTGGCGTTATGGAAAGAACTCGGTGGAAAGGAGGAAGACGGCCCGGGGGTATTCACTGCGGTGAATGCTCTGTATGCAAATCCTCAGAGGAGGTATTACACGGCAGGACGGATCCAGAATTTTCTCGCGGAGCTCGATGAGGTGCGTCATCATATTGAGAACCCCGCGCTTGTCGAGGCGGCGGTTATGCTCAGTAATGTCATCCACAATTTACGGCTAAGCAACGGAAGCGAGCTCTCCAGTGCCAGCTTCGCCCGGGACCTGCTGTACTGCTCCGGTATTTCCGATGTGCATGCCGAAGGGGTGTATAATCTTATCGTTGCAACACGGGATCCGTTCATAACGCCGGAGCACGGGGACACAAAGATATTGCTCGACATTATCCTGTCTCCGCTCGGTGTTCCTTCCGAGAAGTTCGACGAGAATACGCGGCTTCTTAGGGAAGAATATCCCTGGGAAAGCGAAGAGGTCTTCATGAAATATCAGGCGAATCAGGTGCATGCGTTCCTGCAGCATCCGCCCATATTCCGCACGGAGCACTTTAACAGAAAATACGGAGAGCGGGCGACGGACAATATCATGCGCCTGTGCGGCAATGCGATCACGCTATGAATAGAAAAAAGGAGGGAGGGGAAAACACCCCCACCCCTCCTTTTTTATTTATATACAGGGCTTGCCTAAATTATTTTTATGGGCTATATTGGGAAAACAGTTATTTAAACAACTATGGGATTACCCGCCAAACGAACAACCAGTACAAAAAGAGATCTGCGGCGCTCGCATCACGCCGTGTCTGCGGTTTGGGCAGGCAAGTGTTCGCGCTGCGGCAACTCCATCCTTCCGCATAAAGCATGCGGCAACTGCGGTTTTTACAAAGGAAAGGAAGTGATCAATGTGCTTGCAAAATTGGATAAGAAAGAAAAGAAAAAGCGAGAAAAGGAGCTTGCACAACAAGAGAAAACACACGCACACAAAAAAGAAGGCAAGGAGAAGGAGTAACAACGTTCTTTCGCAATGGCCAACAGGCATCTTTCCCGAAGCATCGTATTGCAATCACTGTACGAGTGGGACTTCTGGGGGAAACACAACGGAAAGTTGAAAGAGATCTTGGAACGAAATGTCCAGGAATTTGCGCCGGGGCTCCCCGACGTCGTTTTTATTTTTGATCTCGCCGATAAGGTCGTTGAAAAACTTCCTGCGATCGATGCGATCATCGAGAAGTGCGCGCCGGAGTGGCCCATCAATCAAATTACCGTCGTGGACCGCAATGTGCTTCGCATCGGCATCACGGAGCTTTTGTACGGCAATAAGAGCGAAGTGCCGCCGAAGGTTGCTATCAATGAAGCGATCGAGCTTGCAAAAACGTTCGGAGGCGAATCGTCGGGGCGGTTCATCAATGGAGTGCTCGGTACGCTGTATAAAGAAGTAAGCCAGATCAACGGTGACATGCAAAATACATGAATTAGGAATAATGAATTAGGAATTGAGCATCATCCATTCTTAATTCTTTCTTCCCAGTTCCATTATCGATGGATTGGTCAACATTAGAATCTCACATCAACGTTACGTTCGCGAATAAGGATCTTCTTGTTCAGGCGTTCGTACATCGTTCATATTTGAACGAGAACCCTAATTTCTATTTGGATCATAACGAAAGGCTTGAGTTCCTCGGCGACGCGGTGCTTGAGCTTGTTGTGACCGACTATTTATATCATCACTACCCTAATCCGGAAGGGGAGCTTACTGCGTGGCGGGCGGCGATCGTCAACGCGAAAATGCTTGCGAAGATCGCGGAACGCCTCCGCTTGAATTCATATCTTTTGCTTTCAAGAGGAGAGGCAAAAGATGCCGGCAAGGCGCGACAGGTGATACTTGCAAACGCGCTTGAAGCGCTTCTTGGCGCTATCCATCTTGATCAAGGGTATGCGGCGGCCGCGGGGTTTGTTCACGCGCAGATCATTCCGGAGCTCGCCGAGGTCATCACCGAGCAAAAATATAAGGATGCGAAAAGCTTACTGCAGGAGATCGCGCAAGATAAGCGCGGGATCACGCCGCACTATGCGGTTTTGAAAGAGTGGGGGCCCGACCATGCAAAGAACTTCCGCGTGGGAGTGTATCTTGGCGAGGAAGCGGTGGGAGAAGGGGAGGGCATATCCAAGCAAGACGCCCAGCAATTTGCCGCCGAAGATGCGCTTCGGAAATTGGGGTGGCGATAAACAACATTTGACTTTTGACCTTTGACGGGCAAAGGTTCGATAGGGATATCCAATGTTTTTAAGAAAGCTCGAACTGCACGGATTTAAATCATTTGCACACAATACTACGCTTGAGTTTCAGCGCGGTATTTCTGCGATCGTGGGGCCCAATGGCGGCGGGAAATCGAACATTGCCGATGCGCTGCGCTTTGTGCTGGGCGAGCAGAGCATGAAAAGCATCCGGTCAAAAAAAAGCGAAGACCTTATTTTTTCCGGCTCCGCGACGCGAGGAAGGATGAGCATGGCAAACGTGACGCTTCATTTCGATAATCATGACAAAGCGTTTCCGGTTGATTTTGAATCGGTCATCGTTCAGCGAAAGATCTTCCGCGACGGCGAGAACCAATATTCCATCAATGGCGCGCAGGTGCGATTGAAAGATCTCGCGGAACTTATCGCAAAAGCAAAGCTCGGCTTGAAGGGATACACCATCATCAATCAGGGGATGGGGGACGCGATCCTTGAATCATCGGCGAAAGAAAGAAAAGAAATTATTTTTGAGGCGTTGGGCTTGAAAGAGTTCCAGCTCAAGCGGGCGGATGCGATGTTGAAGCTGTCGCATACGACGGTGAATCTTGAAAAAGCGGAGGGCATCGCAAGAGAGATCGAGCCGCATCTGAAGTTTCTCAAAAAGCAGGCGGAAAAGATCGAGGAGCGGCACGCTTCGGAAGAAAAGCTCGCGGCATTGGAGCGGACATATCTGCAAAAAAGAATGCGCGCGGTGAGCGCCGCAGTGCACCAACGGGAGGCCGAGGCATCGCGGGAAGAAACGCGCATCGCTGAGTTGCGCCATGCGATCGACGGCATTGCGCGCGAGATAGAAGAAAAACAAGGCGCGAGCACAACGGCGTTTGAGGGGGTTTCGGGGCTTGAAACGTCGCTTCTTGAAGAAGAGACGAAACGAAATGCGATCGAGCGCGAGATCGGTAAGGTGGAAGGAATGATCGCGGCATTTCGCGCGGAGAGCAATAAGGTCATCGCGATCAATGTTGCCTATGTGCGCGAACAGATGGAAGATCTGCGCCGCGAGCTTGCATCAGCGATGGAAGAACAGCAGGCGGATGCGATGCGGGAAAAATTACACGCATTCGCACATAAATTCGGCGTGTTGCTTGAAACGGTCCGTTCAGAGAAGGTAAAGGCGCCGCAAACAGGTGTGGATAACTCGGCGCATCTCGCACAAGAGACCGCGCGGCTCGCGGAGCTTCTTGCGCAGTCCGGCGAGCGCGTGCGCTCCATAAAAGAACAGACAAAAAACACCTACGCCGCACACAGCGCGGAGCGCGAGAAAATATTTGAATTAAAGAACGCACAAAAAGAAAAAGAACACGCATGTGCGCGCGCGGAAGAACAGCGAAGCATGGTGCATAAGGAAATAGAAGAGCTCAATAAGGAAAAAGAAGTGCTTGATAAGGAAAAATTATTTTTGGAAAGCAAAGGAGCCGTTTTCCTTATCGAAGATGATGGTGTCATGCTGACCGCCGATGAAGAAGAGATGAGGAGAAGCATCGAGCGGCTTCGTGTGCGGCTTGAGAACATTGACCTCATTGATGAGAACGTCGCCAGGGAGCATCAGGATACGCAAATACGGTATGATTTCCTTATTAAGGAAACGGAGGACCTTCGGCAGGCGATTTCCTCTTTGCATGAAGCCATTGGGGAGCTTGACGCGATCATCACGGGGCGCTTCAGGGAGGCGTTCAAAAAAATAAACGAGAATTTCCAGAAATATTTTTCATTGTTATTTGAGGGTGGTTCGGCGCGGATCGAGGTTGTGGATAACACACAGGAAGAAACAGAGGAAGAAGAGGAGGGGGAGAAGCGGAACGCAAAAGAAGAATACGGTGTTGATATCGAGGTAACGTTGCCGCGCAAGAAGGCAAGCGGGCTTGCGGTGATGTCGGGAGGCGAGCGGGCGCTCACCTCGCTTGCGCTGTTATTCGCGCTGGTGTCTACCGCGCCGCCGCCGTTTCTCGTGCTTGATGAGATCGATGCACCGCTTGATGAGGCGAACTCATTGCGGTACGGGAAGATGTTGCACGAGTTGAAAGCGCATACGCAATTCGTGGTGATAACGCATAACCGCGAGACCATGCGGCAGGCAGATGTATTATACGGCGTAACGATGCAGGAAGACGGCGTGTCGAAGCTTCTTTCGATGAAATTCGAAACGATGGCCGGCACCGTATAACGGGGCTTGTCCTGAGTTTATCGAAGGGTTGACCCCGTTAGAAGCTTTGCAATTGACTTCGGAAAACCGATGCCGTAGTCGTTAGACGGCTTCGCCTTTGCTCTTATACAAAAGCTTTCAACTATGAGCTTCTAACGGGGTTGACTATTTGCGGGTAATCGTATACCTTAGGGGAGATATTAGTTTTTAGAGGAACGCATGCTTACTATCAGATTACAGCGCACCGGAAAGAAAAACGAACAGCATTTCCGCGTTGCGGTGATGGAAAAGACCAGATCAGCGAAAGGAAAGGCAATGGAAGTTGTCGGGTTTTTGAATCCGCGCAAAAAAGAACGCGCATTTAAAAAAGAGCGCATTTTGCATTGGATCTCAAAAGGCGCACAGCCGTCCGATACCGTGCATAATCTTTTGGTCACTGAAAAAATAATCGAAGGAACAAAGATACCGAAGCACAAAACGCCGCCAAAGAAAGAAGCTCCGGCGACAGGAGCGGAGGCGAAGTCGGCAGAAGAGCCAGCCGCGTAAGAAGTGAACCCCATTACAAGTTTATATGAAGTATTTTTTTATTGATGCAAGCCGTAAGGCGGCTTCACCTCGGCGCTCTATTAAAGAAAAAGGCATTGATGAACTTGTAACGGGGTGAACGGAAGCGATGAATGTGGTAGAATGAAAGCATAGAAAAAACGGTCCGTTTAGGTGTTTAATCTGAAGGTCGAGCGGCCGTTACGGTACAAGTTACGAATTATCCGAAAAAGAACATGGAGAATCATGCAGATCGAGAATTCCTTGAAACGCTTGTAAAAGCGATCGTTGGAAATCCTGACGGCGTCAAAGTCGACAGGAGAGTAGACGAAATGGGCGTATTGTTAACGCTTCAAGTCAGCAAGGAAGATATGGGCGTAGTGGTCGGCAAGCAGGGGTCTACGGCGAAAGCCATCAGAACACTGCTTCGGATCGTCGGCGCGAAAAACAATGCGCGGGTGAATCTTAAGATCGAGGAACCGGAAGGGTCAACACGGGTTCCGCGGGAGACGAGTGATGTGGAAGAAGTGATCAGCGGCATTAAGCTGTAACCATCAACCAAAACAAAAGCCCCCGCTCGGGGGTTTTTGTTTTTAGCTCGAAAAGCAAGTTTGATGTAAGATAAATATATGAGATTCGACATTATTACTGTGTTTCCCGAGATATTCGATTCGTATTTTGGCGCGTCTATTATTAGGCGCGCACAGCAAAAAAAGCTTGTGGAGATACACGCCCATAACCTGCGTGATTTTGCTCTGGATAAGCATAAAAAAGTGGACGATCGGCCGTATGGCGGGGGAGCGGGAATGGTTCTTTTGGCGGAGCCGTTGCTTCGCGCGATGGCATTCGTTACAAAAAAAATAGGCAGAAAAAAGTGCAAGGTGGTCATACTTTCTGCGAAAGGGAAACAATTCACCCAGGCAATGGCGTATACGTGGGCGAAGAAATATAAAAATATCGTATTCATCACGGGCCGATATGAAGGCATTGATGAGCGCGTGAAAAAAGCGTTGCGCGCCGAGGAGGTCTCTATCGGGCCGTATGTGCTTACCGATGGCGATGTGGCCGTGATGACGATCGTTTCCTCGGTCGCGCGGCTGGTGCCCGGCGTTATTGCATTCGAATCATTACAGGAAGAATCCCATTGGAACACTTTGCTTAAGCGCGAAAAGGGGACGGACACGAAAGAAACCGGGTTGGAATATCCGCATTACACACGTCCGGAGGTGCTTATATATGGCGGCAAGAAGTACCGAGTGCCTAAAGTGCTTTTGTCCGGCGACCATAAAAAAATTGAGGAGTGGCGGAAGCGGCAGAGGATTCATTGAAAAAAGACCCGCAGAGTTTCTGCGGGTCTTTTTATGGTGCGTGTTAGCAATGGTATCCATGGCGGATGCGGACGAGGTCATAGACCATGTCGCAAAACCGCCGTAGCGTGAATTCTCTTGACGCGACCTCATGATGCGAATATTTCTGGTAAAAAGGATCGTCTTTCCCAATGCCTTCAAATGCGTGCAATGCAAGGCCGTGCATTACATTGAGCGATTCCAGTCCGAACCGCTCTTCAATGGGTTTTCCGATGCAGAAATCCATGCCCCTGATGTCTGCGTGGAAAAATTCATAACACGGGGTATCAATGGTGATCAGCGCTCCTTCCGCTCTCTTTTTTCTGCTCACGGTGCGTTGGCCGCGGAACATGCCCCAGATGAAGCGATGGACATGCTTTCGCTTCGGCAGGATAAGCCGATGTTTTACAAGCGATACGATATCTCGCGCGAGCGCGAGATATTCTTCTTCTTTGCCGAGAGAGAATCGCGTATCGTTAAACTCTTGCGCTTTGTAGATCGTAACGGCGTGCCCGTTGACGCGCTCATGTCTGATGAGGTCATGCGGGAAGGGGAACAACATTTTGATTCCCGCGTCGGCACTTTCAAGGTGGTTGCCGTGTTTGGCGTTAGTCATTTCATGTTCGGGGATCTTCCATACGTGGGGAATGGGTGTTTCTATGACCTTGTCCGTTGGGTCGACGCCGTTCATTAGTATCGCCCGCGCTTTGTGCCTCTTTTCTCGTACGCTCTCCTCCGTTTCTCTGGCGTTGTTCTTGTTCTCGTCGTCGTTGCCCTTGAGGAACATAATCACTTTTGCCGTGTCCCTGTGAAAGACCCTTTCATTGGTAATACCAAGCGCCGCGATGCGGTTTTTGCCCATGGGGCACCTCCTTTAATTGTTAAACAGCGTTTGCTTCATACATACTGCTTTTTCCTTGCGGAGTCAATGATAAAAAAGGGCTTAAAGACGGGATTGTGAGGGGCTTGACATGGGAAAAAATAAGAGTAGAATGGTTTGGTAATGATTGCCCTTTGACAATCAAGCAAGCTAAATTTTGAGTTTCGTAGAGAAGTCTTGATCTCTTTTTACTAAGAGTTTGATTCTAGCTCAGGATGAACGCTGGCGGTGTGGATAAGGCATGCAAGTCGAGCGGCTTTTCTTACTTTCGCAAGAAAGTTTGAAAGGTAGCGGCGAACGAGCTAGTAACACATTGGTACGTACCCCGAAGTCAGGTATAACTTGCCGAAAGGCAGGCTAATTCCTGATGGTCTCTACCGTAACAGGATGAGTAAAGAAGCAATTCGCTTCGGGAGCGGCCTATGGCCTATCAGCTAGTTGGTGAGGTAATGGCTCACCAAGGCTATGACGGGTAGGGGGCGTGAGAGCGCGACCCCCAGCGATGGGACTGAGACACGGCCCATACTCCTACGGGAGGCTGCAGTCGAGAATCTTCCACAATGGGCGAAAGCCTGATGGAGCGACACCGCGTGTGGGATGAAGGTCTTCGGATCGTAAACCACTTTTTTATGGGATGAACCTTCGGGTGACAGTACCATAAGAATAAGAGGTTGCTAACTCTGTGCCAGCAGCAGCGGTAATACAGAGACCTCAAGCGTTATCCGGATTTATTGGGCGTAAAGAGTCTGTAGGCGGTTTGCGTTTCTCTCCGCAAGGGGAGAACTTCAAGTCTGGTGTTAAATCTCAGAGCTCAACTCTGAAACCGCATCGGATACTGACAAACTTGAGAGCAGGAGAGGTGTGTAGAACTTATGGTGTAGGGGTGAAATCCGTTGATATCATAGGGAATACCAAAGGCGAAGGCATCACACTGGCCTGACTCTGACGCTGAGAGACGAAAGCGTGGGGAGCAAAAAGGATTAGATACCCTTGTAGTCCACGCCCTAAACGATGAGTGCTAGCTATTTGAAGTATCGACCCTTCAAGTGGCGAAGCTAACGCGTTAAGCACTCCGCCTGGGAAGTACGGCCGCAAGGCTAAAACTCAAAGAAATAGACGGGGACTCGCACAAGCAGTGGAGCATGTGGTTTAATTCGTCGGTAACCGATAACCTCACCAGGGCTTGACATGTACATGAAAGCCGTATGAAAGTATGGCCCTCTCACAAGGACATGTGCACAGGTGCTGCATGGTTGTCGTCAGTTCGTGCCGTGAGGTGTTCCGTTAAGTCGGGAAACGAACGCAACCCCTATTGCCAGTTACAAGTGTCTGGCGAAACCGCCCCCCACTTTGCGCACAAAGTGCGCTAGAAAGTAGCGAGTAGTATGTAGCGAGTAGTGAAATGCATTCCGCGTTTTCTACTCCCTATGTTCTACTTTCTACTCGCTAGCGTTCGCTTTGCGAATAAAGTGGGGGGAGGAAGGAGGGGATGACGTCAAATCAGCATGGCCCTTTGATGCCCTGGGCCACACACATGCTACAATGGGAGGTACAATGGGTTGCCAAACCGTAAGGTGGAGCTAATCCCATCAAAACCTTCCTCAGTTCAGATTGAGGTCTGCAACTCGACCTCATGAAGATGGAATTGCTAGTAATCGCGGAACAGCAAGCCGCGGTGAATACGTTCTCGAGTCTTGTACTCACAATAAAAGCGCCAAGCAGCTTAGTTTTCTAAGCGGTTCAAATCCGTTTCTCTCTAACCGTTTGAGAGCATAGCCGAAGGATAGCGCATTGCCGCGAGGAAATGCGTGGAGGATCTTGAGGCAAAAGACAGCCCGAACATAAAAGAACCGGTCGACCTGCCAGTGGGTGGTGAGGGCAGGGAAGATCCGAAGAAAAGTTCGTTTGGGATGTCCGGAATAGAAAATGAAGTGACCTTGGGAGATCTGATGGTTTGCGTTAGAATGAAACAACTGACCCCGGTAGTAGAACCTTCGGTTCACTACGGGGCAGGCGCAGCGTCAGAAGTCAGCTGGATCGTAGTAGTCGAAGCACATAAGAATTTATGTGCTCGATGAAGGCATCCACTCAATCATATGCTTACAGCAGATTACATTGTCGGTTTAGTTGATGGTGAAGGCAGTTTTACTGTTTACGTGAGGAATCCTGAAGATTTCTCGCCGCGTAAACGAAGGGTAAAAGTGGAACCGAGGTTTTATATAAAGCTCGTGGAGAAAGATAAGAAAATTCTCTACGAACTGAAGAAATTCTTCGGCTGCGGGAATGTCTATTTTCAAAAAGATATTCGCGCGAACCATCAGCAGTGCTATCGGTATGAGGTGGCGAATCGAACGCATCTTAAAGAGATTATCATTCCGTTTTTTCGGAAAAACGATCTCCGATTTCCGTCAAAGCAGAAAGATTTCAAAATCTTTTGCTCATTGATAGACATGATGCGGACAGGAAATCATCTTACTGAGAAAAGACAAGCCAAAATGTATCTGTTAAAGCAGAAAATGCATTGAGCTCGCCGCATACGGGAAATCCGTCCGTGCGGTGGGAACATACATTCTTAGTTTCAAAGAACATAATCGCCCGTCACACCAGGGAAGTCGGTAATGCCCGAAGTGCCACGTTTATTCGAGGTCCTAAGGCAGGATCGATGACAAGGGTGAAGTCGTAACAAGGCATGCGTAGCGGAAGCTGTGCATGGATCACCTCCTTTTTAGGGAGTTTTCTCTCTAAAAAGGTCGATGTTTTATTCTCTTTTTATTAAGGGTTAAGACCATATGATGGCTGGCCAATCACATCACAAACATTGGCAACGCCGCGCAAGCGGCGGGGTCAAGACTTCTTTAAGACACTCAAAACAACAAACACCACGGTAAAACGCGGTGTTTGTTGTTTCTGAATAGGCCTATCGCTTGATAACCTTTCTGCTACAATCTCCATCTTTCGACTGCGGCATCGTAAAAATTTCTCAACGTATACTGTGTATATGCTTCGCAATTTTTACTTCGTCTCGCTCAAAATCTGAAGATTTCGCTACGAAAATTATCAAGCAATAGGTCTAAAAAAATAAAAAGCCCATCCGTTATTTTGGATGGGCCTTGGTCGTGAGTTCAAGAATTAATTGCAACGCTCGTTTAGGTATACTAGACGAGTATGAAGAAAACAACTACAAGGCGCGGGCTGGGCAAAAACCCCATCACCCTGCGCGAACGGAGCATTATCGAGGTGAGATGGCGCAAAGAC
>JACRAK010000020.1 GCA_016234725.1 Candidatus Azambacteria bacterium
AAAATATTTAGCATTCGTCATGGTAGTGGCATTCGCATTTTCTTTCGCAAGCGTCGCATTCGCACAGGTGCCTGGCCAGGTGATCACACCGGGAGCCATTGATGCCAACCAGCTTGGCAATCAAGGAACAGTGACCAGCACAAGCGCCTTGGTCGGAAAGATCATGGACTTGGTAAACTGGGTGGCGTGGTTTGTCGGTTTAATGGCGGTATTGATGGGCTTGTACGCGGGTGTCTTGTTCATTACCGCGGCAGGCAATGCGGAATCGATCACAAAAGCACGAAGCATCTTGTTGTACGCGATCGTTGGTATCGCGGTAGCGGTGCTCGCATTCAGCTTGGTCGCGATCTCGAAATCGATCTTCACTCTGTAATTCGATCTTATTCCGGTAGTGCGGCTCCCGCCCCTCATCAAAGGGGCGGGAGTTTTTTACCCCGTGAGAAGCTTTGTGATTGACTTCAGAAAACTAATGGTATAGGGGTGCGGGATTCTGTTCGAATCCAGCACCCCTGGATAAAAGATTCCAACTATGAACTTCTCATGGGGTTGCTGGGGATAGCGGGAGGTGTTTTTTTGCGATCTTTCTGGTATGCTATGATCATATGAAAGATATCGGGGTGAAGACGGTTTTATTCGTGCTGGCTGGTATTGTCATCGCTATGCCGTTTGGCGCTTTGGCGCAAACCAATCCAATAGGCACGATTGATCCCTTGGGTGCAGGAGTAGGAGAGGGAGACGCTGCGCTTGCAGGAAGCATTATAGACGCGAATGCGCTGATCACAACCATTACAACTTTGATAAACTGGTTTGCATGGTTTATCGCGCTCGCATCCGTCGTAATGGGCCTGTATGCCGGTTTTCTTTTTATCACCGCGCGTGGTGAACCGGCACAGCTCAAAACTGCGCGCGGGACGCTTGTGTGGGCGGTCATCGGCATCGCGGTGGCGGTCATTTCATTCAGTATTATCATATTAACCAAAACAATTTTTGACTTATTATAACATCATGAAGCATACAATATATATCACGCTATTGTTTGTTGTATTGCTCGCGCCGGTCGCCGTTTTCGCTTTCGCGCCTGATTCGGCGCTTGGCAATATTCCTGCCGGCTCCACTACGATAGGTGCAAGTACCGCATATTCGGGAACCCAAATTGCAGACAAAATCACAAACGTAGTCAACTGGTTCTCGTGGTTCATTGCGCTTGCGGCGGTCGTAATGGGCCTGTATGCCGGTTTTCTTTTTATCACCGCGCGTGGCGAACCCGCACAGCTTAAGACCGCGCGCGCAACGCTGCTGTGGGCGGTCATCGGCATCGCGGTGGCGGTGCTTGCATTCAGCTTGGTCGCTATCTCGAAAGCGATCTTTACGCTCGTGTAGGCAACGCTTGTTTTTAAAAAACCCCCCCGTTTGCGTTAGCAAACGAGGGGGGTTTTTTGTGATTTGCAACGGTCAAAAGATCGTTGCTCTGAATGTGACGGTGGAGCCGTCCCACCCGCGCTGATTTGGTCCTGTGTCTAGCGGTGAATCGTCCTGCCTGTTATATGACAGGTCTACACTCACCACCATGTCGAAGGGGTTACTGAGAATAAGCGACCCACCTTCCCTTTTTATGTAGTCATGCGCCTGTGTCTCGGCGATGGAAAAAACCATCGCCTCGGGCGGCATGTCATCGAAAGGGACATTGTTTGCAACCTTCGGCCTGATCACTTGGCCGGGGTTTCCGGAAATGGGAGCCGCATCTCCAACCACGTTGTACGAACACCTGTTTTCCATAGGACTCGACATGACAATGTGGTCTATCTTTACGCTCTTCCTAGGGGGGATGGTGATGAAGGAGTCGGTAATGTGGTAACAGTTTGTTTTTATGTACACTATGTTGCCACCCGCTTCTTCCTTTCGAGTCGTTTGGGTGTGCACTTGTTGTTTCAAGACGTTCCCAACCGGCTTGATGAGTAGTCCATCTTCTATATGCCCTACCGGAGAGGGTGGTCCATTGTCCGCTTTCGCGAATTGCGTGATCAGCCTGTTCCCGCATTGGTAGAGTACCAGAATGATGATAAGCATGACACCCCACCAGATCATCTTGGTGCCGAATCTCGCGGCCTTGTCGTCGCCTATCTTCATAACTGTTTTTTACCTCCTTTTCCTTTGCCGCCGCGCACCGCGCTCCCTGCCATATACATCTTGCTGAGCGCAAGCAATGTTTCGGGCGGGATATTCTCAAGGCCAGTCAAGCTGATGTCGATGCGCTGTGCCTCGGGTCTCTGGTAGTACTCCTGCACCACCATAACGAGGTCGCGCGCTTCCTGCTCTTTGAGCGAAGGATTATCTTCTTTCACCTTTTTTATCATCGACAGCACGAGCTCGGTGTCGAGCCGTTCGATCTCGCGCTCGATGTCGCGCTGGCGGAACTCGCTCCGCACTTTTGCGGTCTCGGGGTTCGGTTCAAGCGCAAGCGTGCTGATGGTAAGCAGGACGCCGTAATCTTCGAGGAATATCCGTTCAAGGCCCCGCATGTTATTGTCCTGCTCAGGCATGTCCCGTTCCTCGGGAAGCGGTATTACGGGAATATCCGCAACAGCGACTTTGCGCGCCGTCATCTTTCTTTCGAATTCTTCTTTATACGCGGTGACAAGCGCGATGATCTTCTGCTCCGCCGTGTTATTGCTTTTGTCGCCCGGGATCTGGTATTTAAGGCCCTTCCCAATGACAAGCTGGATGGCGTCGTTCAACTTTTTTGAGAGCGCGCATTCCGCCGGTATGGCCGTGAGTTGCTCATCGAGCATCTCCGATAACCGCGCTTTCGCATCGGTTTCTATCTTTTCCTGCTGTTTGTCATACAGCAAAAGATAATTTGACTCGTTGCCGGTACGCAGCAAGCCGCGTTTTTTCATTTCATGCGGCGGCAGGAGCTGGAAGCCGAATGTTCCTTTGCACTGGATTTGGTCGTCCAGGACGTTCACGGAAAAATCGAACGACATCCTCTCGCGTGGCTTCAGCAAGTAGTAGATCAGCGAACAGAAAGGGGGAAAAATGATGTTTAGCCCTTCCTCTAAAATCCTGTTGAGGCGTCTTCCCCCCAGAAAAACAGGGATGGCGAGTGTGTTTGGCGGTACCAAGCGCACGCAGAGCCATATGAATATTCCGGCACCCATCAACATGAGTGCGACCGTGAAGATGAGATTTTCCATGCCTCCTCCTTTATGTTTCAGGTTATTTTGTTGTCAAAGGTCTTCCTTCTATCACATTTGTCGTATATATCTAAAAAGCGCAGTATGCCACTTTTGTGGCAACATTATACAATTTCTTTGTTAAAAAGTCAATAGAGCGCATAAACCCTTGCATAGAGCAAGAGAATCTGATACAGTGAACCTTGCTTTATGCCCCCCTAAATTTTTGCATGCATTACAGCAAAAACTTGGAGGGCAAACGAAAAGAACTTGTGTGTATGAATCGCAGATATAAATTACAACCCTGTAAGCAGGATTGTAGTGTAAAAATTTAGGCGGGTATGCAGAATATCATCGTGGGACAAAATCAGGTTCAGAACCAACACATCAAAGCCCTTATGGAAGAGGCGCTGAAAGCGGGCGCCGCAAAAACGCCGAAAGCGGGCGATGTGATCACCGGGACGGTGGCGAATAAAGAGAGCTTGACGCTCTATGCGGATTTCGGCGCGCTTGGCGTCGGCATCGTGTACGGGCGAGAATTCCGTGAAGCATCGGATATCATCAAGAAGATGAATGTCGGTGACGCGATCTCGGCAAAAGTGGTGGAGCTTGAAAACGACCGCGGATTCATCGAGCTTTCATTGAAAGATGCCGGCTATACGCTCGCATGGGACGATCTCATCAAGAAAAAAGACACGGGCGAGGTCATTGAAGTGGAGATAAAGGAAGCGAACAAAGGCGGTTTGATGGCGGAGATCAATAATATTCCCGCGTTCATGCCCGTATCCCAGCTTGCGACCAAGCACTATCCCAGAGTGGACGGCGGCGACAAATCAAAGATCCTCATGGAACTCCAGAAATTCGCCGGCCAGAAATTCAAAGTGAAGATCATCGACGTGAACCAGACCGACGGCAAGCTGATCGTGTCTGAAAAAGAAGCGCAGGACGACGATCTCAAAAAGATCCTTTCAATATACAAAGTAGGGGATATCATCGAGGGGGAGGTTTCGGGCGTCGTCAATTTCGGCGTGTTCGTGAAATTCACCCCAAGCGCGCCATCGGGAGAAGGGGTCAATGAGCTTGAAGGGCTCGTGCATATCTCTGAGCTTGACTGGCAGCTTATCGAAAACCCCGCTGACACGTTTAAAGTGGGCGACACAGTGAAGGCAAAGATCATCTCGCTTGAAAGCGACAAGGTCTCTCTTTCGATCAAGGCGTTAAAAGCCGACCCGTGGAAAGATGTGGATGAGAAATTCAAGAAAGGGGACAGCATACAGGGAACGGTGGTAAAATTGAATCCGTTCGGCGCGTTCGTGCGCGTGGACGGCGATATTCAGGGGCTGTGCCATATCTCGGAATTCGGCACGGACGAACAGATGAGAAAGACGATCGAAGCGGGGAAGACATATGAGTTCTTCGTACAGTCCATTTCCGGCAAGGAACACCGTATGGCGCTTGGGTTTGGAAAGCCTAAGAAACAAGCAAAAGAAATAAGTACCGCTCCAGGAGCGGCCGAAGAAAAAAGCGCGAAGGAAGCGGCGTAATCGTATAAAAGAAAAAATGCGTTTTTCAAGCGATCGCTTGAAAAACGCATTTTTGTGCTACGAGAATTACTCCGCAATAGGCCTAAGGTTGTCTATTTAAGGAAATGTAGGTAGAATGGCACAATGAAACTTTTCACAAAAAATCTATTGTATGCGGTGTTGGTATTTGCAGTGATCTCCGCGCTTTTTTCGCTGTTGCGCGCGCCGGCAGAGACCATAGAAGAAGTGGCGCTTTCAAAACTTGCCACGCAGGTGAACGAAGGGATGGTAAAGGAGATCACGGTCGAGGGGAGCGACCTTCATGTGGTCCTGAATGATGAAAAGAAAGAAAGCGCGAAAAAAGAGAGCGAAGCGTCGCTCACCGAGTCGCTGAAAAATTACGGCGTGGACGCCGAGAAGCTCCGTACCGTGAATATCACGGTGAAAGAGCCCTCGGGCGCGCTCTTTTGGCTTGGCGCGATCCTGCCGTTTTTGCTGCCGTTCGTGCTCATCGGCGTGCTCATCTGGTTCATGTTCCGCCAGGCGCAGAAAGGGTCCCTGCAGGCTTTTTCATTTAGCAAGACAAAGGCGCGCATGGCGGGGAAGGGGGAGCATGTCACGTTTGCCGATGTGGCGGGGCTGAAAGAAGCGAAGGAAGAGCTGCATGAGATCATCGATTTTTTGAAGAATCCGAAAAAATTCATCGATATCGGCGCAAAGATACCGCGCGGCGTCTTACTTATGGGGCCTCCCGGTACCGGTAAGACATTGCTTGCGCGCGCGGTTGCGGGAGAGGCGGAAGTGCCGTTCTTTCATATTTCCGGGTCCGAATTCGTTGAGATGTTCGTGGGGGTGGGCGCGTCGCGCGTGCGGGATACGTTCGCGACCGCGAAACAAAATGCACCATCGATCCTTTTTATCGACGAGCTTGATGCGATCGGGCGCCATCGCGGCGCGGGCCTTGGCGGCGGACATGACGAGCGCGAACAGACGCTGAATCAGATCTTGGTGGAAATGGACGGGTTTGAGCGGGAAACGAACGTTATCGTGATGGCGGCGACCAACCGGCCGGATATTCTTGATCCCGCATTGCTGCGTCCGGGGCGGTTTGACCGGCGTGTGGTGCTCGACGAGCCGGATATCAACGACCGCGAGCAGATCCTCAAGATCCATGCTCTTACGAAGCCGCTCGCGGAAGATGTGAATCTTCGGCAGGTCGCGGAGCGCACGCCCGGGTTTTCCGGCGCCGATCTTGCCAATATCATGAACGAAGGGGCTATTCTCGCGGCACGCAGGAACAAGACCATCGTATCGCAAGGGGAATTGCTTGAATCGATCGAAAAAGTGCTGCTCGGGCCCGAACGCAAAAGCCACATCCTTTCTTCAAAGGAGAAAGAGATCACCGCATACCACGAGGCGGGACATGCGCTTGTGGCGGCGATGCTGCCGGGCACCGACCCCGTACATAAGATATCCATCATTTCGCGCGGGCGCGCGGGAGGGTATACGTTGAAATTGCCGATGGAGGACAGGCATCTGCATACACGCACCGAATTTCTCAATGATCTTTCCGTGATGCTTGCCGGGTACGCGGCCGAGCAGGAAGTGTTCCATGAATTGACCACCGGAGCGTCCAATGATCTGCAGAAAGTAACGGAGCTTGCGCGGCGGTTGGTAACGCAATTCGGTATGTCGGAAAAACTCGGGCCTATGACGTTCGGGCATCAAGAAGAACTTGTTTTCTTGGGAAAGGAAATTCACGAAAGCAGGAATTATTCCGAGGCGGTCGCGTTTGAGATCGATAAAGAAATACGGCAGCATATCCATGATGCGCATCTCGTCGCGCAGAACGTGATAAAAACAAACCGGCGTAAGCTCGATGAGATCGCGAAGCGGCTTATCGAGAAAGAGACGATAGAGAAAGACGAATTTGCGGCGCTAATGAAAGAATGAGCGGCGCCCTCGCGCGTGTAGCTCAACGGCAGAGCACGGAGCTTATATCTCCGCGGTTCCTGGTTCGAATCCAGGCACGCGCACTGTTTATTTTCATTTTTCTCAAAAGCTGATCTCATGGAAAAGAAAATAAAAGTGGGGATCATTTTCGGCGGCAGATCGGCAGAGCACGAGGTGTCATTGCGATCCGCAAAGAATATCATCGAGGCGATCGATAAGGATGCATACGATCCTGTGCTCATCGGCATCGATAAAACGGGAGTGTGGTTCTTACATGACCGCGCGGAGTTTCTTTTTAACACAGCAGACCGGCGCATCGCGCTTATTCCTCAAAGCGAGGGAAAGATCGCGCCAGACATATCCATCGACGTTGCTTTCCCGATATTGCACGGGACCTTCGGGGAGGACGGCACAATACAGGGCTTGCTGAAACTTGCCGATATTCCCTATGTTGGCGCCGGCGTTTTGGGTTCCGCGGTCGGGATGGATAAAGATGTGATGAAGCGCCTCTTGCGGGATGCAGGGATCCCTATTGCCAAGTTCATGGCGGTAAAAGAAGATGATGCGCCGCAATACGAAGAAGTTGCAGAGAAGCTCAGCACGCCCTTCTTTGTGAAGCCCGCGAATCTCGGTTCATCGGTCGGCGTGCATAAAGTTACGAATAAAGAAGAGTTCATAAAGGCGACCCAAGACGCGTGGAGATACGACCGCAAGATCATTATTGAAGAGTACATCAAAGGGCGTGAGATAGAATGCGCGGTGCTTGGCAACGACGAGCCGCGCGTGTCCGTTCCCGGCGAGATCGTGCCCCATCACGATTTTTATTCGTATGAAGCGAAGTATACGGATGCGCACGGTGCGACGTGTGCGATCCCTGCGAAATTATCAGACGAGCTCGTGAAGAAAGTGCAAGCGCTCGCCGTTGAAACATTCAAAGTGCTGTTGTGCGAGGGGTTGGGGCGCGTTGATTTTTTCCTGAAAGAGAACGGGGATGTGCTGGTGAACGAGATCAATACGATGCCCGGGTTCACGTCGGTCAGTATGTACCCGAAACTGTGGGAAGCGAGCGGGATATCGTACACCGAGCTCATTGACCGGCTCATCCGATTGGCATTCGAGCGGTTCGAGAAAGAAAAGAAGCTTAAAACTTCCTACGTTGCGGAGTAGCGGGGAGGTGGCAAAAAAGAAGCATATCTGCTACAATTATTTTTGCTTTGCCTGCCTGCCGGTAGGCATGGCGCGCATAGCTCAGCTTGCCCCTCCAAATTTGGGCACATAGCTCAGTGGTAGAGCGTCTCGTTGACATCGAGAAGGCCAGAGGTTCGATACCTCTTGTGCCCACCAAATTTGGCGGGGTGAAGTAGAGCGCTTCGTTGACATCGAAGAGGCCTGAAGTTCGATCCTTCATGCGCGCACCAAAGGTAAGAAGAACACATGCATGAGCAATGAAACGGTTTTGCGGATTCAGACGGCGTTTGTGATCGGCGTGATCGTTGTCGGGGCGCTGCTCCATTTTTTTCACATAGGGTATCCGCGGCAACCCGTTTCTGACGAGGCTCACTTTGCAACGTATGCTGCCGATTATGCGCGCGGCACACCGCATCTCGATATACATCCTCCGCTGGGTAAGGCGCTCTATTCTTTCGTGCTTTATTTTTATCCGCAGGAAAGATACGAAGGCGTTCGATTTGGAATGCTTGAAAAGAAAGACCAGGGCATTGAGTATCGTCCGATCATCGGATCATACGGGGCGTTCCCGTACGCCGCGCTTCGGGGACTCGGCGCATTTTTCGGCATTATCCTTCCTGTTCTCGTATTCTTTTTTTTAAAGAGGCTGTTTCCCGGCGGCGTGTTTGCGCCTTATTTCGGCTCGTTTTTCGTGTTATTTGAAAACTCCTTGCTTGTAGATACCCGCCTTATTCTCATGAATGGGATGTTTCTCGCATTTGGTTTCGCCGCGCTTTGTGCGCTCATGAAATACGGGCAACGTCCATGGATCGGGGGAGCGGTGTTTGGTCTTGCGCTCGGCGTAAAATTCACCGCAATTATTTTTGCGGGCGCCTCTGCGATGGTCATTGCATTGATGGAAGGGAAAAAAAAGATACATCGTTTTATTTTTTTTTCTTGCGGCGGCGTTTGCGGTGCTTACCGGAATATATCTTTTCAATAACGCGTTTGTTCACCCCGCAGAAAGAATAGAATATTACAGCCATTTTATTTCTTGGGTCCCCGCAGGCCTTCCTGCTTCATTTGACCAAAAAAGCGAGTTTACGCGGTATATCGCCTTTTCATTTAAAGCATTTATTTTCGAGGTAAATGCCGCGGTGAGTGGGTACACGACCGGTGCCGCGCCGTCCGATGAGCAGAGCAGTTGGTATGAATGGCCGTTCATGCAAAGACCATTATTGTATTATTCCGGCTCGTCCGGGGAAAGCATCATATTGGCGGGCAATCCGGTCGTCTGGATATTTGGCACTTGTGCGGTTGTGTTTGCGGCCATACGATTGCTTCGTGCGCGAAAGAACTGGTTGCGTGAAAACAAGATCGTTGCCATCTTGTTTTTCAGCTATATTTTTTCACTTCTTCCATTCATTGTTTTTGTGCGGCGAACCACATTTCTGTATCACTACTTTCCCGCATTGCTTTTTTCGATCGTATTGAGCGCGGTGCTTGCGGACGAACTGGTGAGGGCGGTCCCGCTTCGGTGGCGGCGCGCGGCGATCGGCGCGATCTGCGTGGCGGTTGTGGGAGGGTTTTTATTTGCCGCGCGCAATACGTACGGCATTTAGCGCATGTGTAAAAATGCCAATGCGATTGCGTGCGCGAGCGCCTTGGCGGCATGAGAGATGGCGGAGTTTGATTTTTCACTATGGTATGGTATTATGGCGCTTCACAGAGGCACGTTAAAAAAGAAATAACAATCAAAAACTTTCAAGGAGGTGTCGCACATGGGAAAGACACGAGCAAGGTCCATAGACGATTTCGTCCATCATGTCTTGAACGAACGGTGCAAAGAGGTTGAGATCGTGCCGACGCACGAAAACAAGGGTCTTGTCGGTGTGCCGGGAGTTTCGCTTGGCGCGCTGTCTTCTTCACCAGAGGACGACGTGAGCGGCGAAGAGTACTATCTTCGCTATATCGCACATATCCCTTCGGGCGGCAGCATCGTGCATGAGGGGGAGCGCATCGGGCGATATATGACGCTTGATGTCGCAGCACAGGATCATGAGCGGGAAGCGTTGAAACTTTTTCTCGAAGCAGAAAAATCGGCGCGAGACCTTCACGAGAGGCTCGGCACCGTGCATGTGAATGTGGTTTTTGAGCCGGGTATTCCGATCGGCGCCGCGCGGCTGCGCGAGTTGTACGCCCGCGCAGGGGAGTATGGGCTTTTGCCGCCAAAATAACGGCGGCGCAACAAAAACAGGAGTGCTGAAAAGCACTCCTGTTTCTTTATCATAAGTTGCCCGCCTAAGTTTTTACATTTTATTTTTCATGCGCGCATACGAGTATTTTTGAGTGGTGAAATAAAAAGCATAGACCTTACAAGAGCGTCAAAACGGCATTATGTAAAAATTTAGGCGGGTTGCCGATATGGGTAAAAACTGGTAGTATTTTTTCATGGCAGATGAGCAAAAGATCAAGGAAATACTCGAGCGGGGGGTGGAGGATGTGATCGTCAAAGAGCATCTGGAGGCTGCGTTGCGCTCGGGCAAAAAACTGCGGGTGAAATTTGGTATTGATCCGACAGGGCCGAAGATCCATTTAGGGCGCGCGATACCGTTGCGTAAGTTGCGTGCGTTCCAGGAGCTTGGCCATACCATCGTCCTTATCATCGGTGATTTTACCGCAACGATCGGCGACCCGTCCGACAAGTTATCCAAACGCCCGATGCTCACCGAGCAGCAGATCGGGGAGAACATGCGCACGTATGAGCAACAGCTCGGCAAGATATTGGATATTAAGCATGTTGAGATTCGCTATAACAGCGAGTGGCTCGGCAAACTCACGTTTCGCGAAGGAGCACAACTCGCCGACAGTTTTTCGCTTCAGCAAATGGCCGCTCGGCGCAATTTTAAGGAGCGTATCGATAAAGGCGAGGAGGTGAGCATGCGTGAAATGCTATACCCGCTCATGCAAGGATATGATAGTGTCGCGGTGCATGCCGATGTTGAGGTCGGCGGGTTCGATCAATTGTTCAACATCAAAGCGGGGCGAGTCATTCAAAAACAGTATGGTCAGCCGGAGCAGGATGTTTTAACGACACAGATGCTCGAGGGTACCGATGGGCGCAAAATGTCCACGAGTTGGGGGAATGTCATCACCATCGTAGACGAGCCCAGCGATATGTTCGGCAAGATCATGGCGATAAAAGATGAGCTTATCTTAAAATATTTCTGGCTGTGCACCGATGTGTCGCAAGACGAGCTTGACGCATATGAGAAGCGGATCGAGAAAGGCGCGAACCCGCGCGATATTAAAATGGAGCTCGGGAAGATGATCGTCACGTTGTATCATTCTGAAAAAGAGGCGACAGAAGCGGCTAGAGAATTTGAAAAAGTGTTTTCAAAAAAAGAGCTTCCATCTGAAATGGAGGAGTTTGTTGTCGCATCCCCGATGGCGTTAAAAGAAGTGCTGGTGAAAAGCGGTGCGGTAGCAAGCGTAAGCGCTGCAAAGCAACTGATCGAAGGCGGAGGAGTGAAGGTGGGCAATGATGTGCAGTCTGACTGGAATGCAGAAATAAAAGGGGGAGAGATCATTCAAGCGGGAAAGCGGAAATTTTTTAAGGTTGTCAGAAGATCATGACCAAAAAAAGAATTCTTACGGGCGATAGGCCGACAGGGTCGCTTCACTTGGGGCACTACGTCGGGTCTATCCAAAATAGGGTGAAATTGCAAAACGAAGGCAATGAGGTGTTTACCATCATTTCCGATTTTCAGTATCTGACCGACCGTTTGGAAACCAAGGACGTAGAGCGCAACACGCTCGAGCTTTTGCTTGATTATTTGGCATGCGGCATCAACCCCGATACGTCGCCCATCTTTATCCAATCGAAGGTGCCTGCGCTTGCAGAGCTTTTTGTGTATCTTTCCATGCTTGTGCCGGTCTCTCGCGCACAGCAGAATCCGACGGTAAAAGAAGAAGTGCGCGCAACGGCAAAGGGGAAGATGTCGCTTGGCATGTTAAGTTTTCCGGTATCTCAAGCGGCCGACATCCTCGCGTTCGATACCGACCTTGTGCCGGTGGGGGAGGATCAATTGCCGCACATTGAACAAACACGGGAGGTCGCGCGTGCGTTCAACCGCGTATACGGGGAAACGTTCAAAGAGCCGGAAGCGCTGTTGTCAAAAGTGCCGCGGCTTATGGGGCTTGATGCGAACCAGAAAATGTCAAAATCGCGCGGGAACGCCGTGTTCCTTTCCGATTCAAAAGATACAGTGGTGAAAAAGATCAAAACAGCCGTGACGGATTCGGGCAAAGAGATCATGTATGATAAAGAAAACAAACCGGCGCTCGCAAACCTTCTTATGATGTATCATCTCTTTTCCGGGAAAGAAATAAAGGCGGTTGAAACGATGTACGAAGGGAAAGGATACGCGGAGTTCAAAGCCGATCTCGCAGAGGTCGTGAACGCATTTTTAGAACCGATACGCCGCGCCAGAGAAGAATTCGCAAAAGACGAAGCATATCTTTCGCTTGTTCTGAAGCAAGGGACCGCGCGAGCAAGCGAAGAATCGGAAAAGACAATGAAGCGCGTGCGCAAAGCGATGCGGTATGACTACCCCCACATCTTTCATTAGCGTCGCGCCCGCAGACGCGGGCGCGCGCCTCGATATATTTCTCGTATTCCGATTTCCTGCGCGCTCGCGCAGTTTTCTGCAACAACTCATTGAGAAGGGGGAGGCGCGCGTGAACGGCGCGCCCGTAAAAAAGCATTATCGCACGAAAGCGGGCGATGTGGTCGAGGTTCATTTCAAGGAAGAAGAGCAGGCAGACCTTGCGCCTGACCCCGCTGTGCCGTTTCGCGTGATACATGACGGGAAGGATTTTGCGGTGGTGGAAAAGCCCGCAGGCGTGGTAATGCACCCGTCGCATACGCACAAAAAAGGCACGCTGGTGAGCGGGCTTTTGGCGCGATGGCCCGAGCTGCGCGGCATAGGGGAGGACCCCTTGCGCCCCGGTATCGTGCATCGGCTTGATAAGGAAACGTCGGGCCTTTTGGTGGTCGCCAAAACCCAACCCATGTTTGAGTGGCTCAAAAAACAGTTTCAGGGAAGGACCGTGGCAAAGACCTATACGGCGCTTGTGTCGGGACGGCTCGCGAAAAACGAAGGGGAGATCACCGTTCCTATCGGGAGATCAAAAGCGCGGCAAATAGCGGTTCCCGGCACGTTTACACGGGTTTCAGGAAATGTAGGTAAATCCCGAAATGCAAGCACTGGATTCAAGATTTTGGGGTTTTATGACGGTTTTACGCTGGTAGAGGCGTACCCGAAAACGGGGCGGATGCATCAGATACGGGTGCATTTTAAGCATATCGGTCATCCTTTGGCGGGGGACAAAACATACGCTTCAAAGAGGGTTCTCGGCACCCTCCCGCTTTCAAGGCATTTCCTGCATGCAAGCGCCTTGTCGTTCCCGCTTCCTGACGGTAAAATAGCGTCATTTTCCTCCCCATTGCCCGGGGATCTGCAAAGGGTCTTGCGGGGGCTTGCCCCGTTACAATCTCACTAATAACCCGCTATTTCAACATTATAACAAGGCGAAGCCGCCTTACGGCTTTTGCCATGTAATATGATTTTTTGCGTCAGATTGTAATGGGGCTTGAAAAAAAGCGGGACTTCTGATACCATCAGTATGTTCATTAATCGTGAAGCATGAAGCATGAAACACATGCTTCATGTTTTATGTTTCAAGATTCAAGACCCAGTATGGATAAATTAGCCCAGTTTGCAAAGGCACAGCTCAAAACCACGCTTCCTGAATTCCAATCGGGCGACGTGGTAAAGGTGTATCAGAAGATCAAAGAAGGGGAGAAAGAGCGCGTTCAGATATTTGAAGGGATCGTGATCGCACGCAAGCACGGCGCAGGCGCGAGCGCTTCGTTCACGGTGCGTAAGATCGCTGCAGGCGTTGGCGTAGAGAAGACATATCCGCTTCATTCGCCGTTGATCGAAAAGATCGAAGTAGTGAAGCGCACGAAAGCGCGCCGGAGCAAATTGTATTACGTGCGGACCGCGAAAGGGAAGCGGGCAAAGATGAAAGGAGCCCATGTTGAGTTTACGGCAAGCGCCTCTGAAGCGGTGAGCCAGCCGGATGAAGAAGTGGCGACAGAAAGCACGCGGGAAGAATAGGCGCGTGCTCGAAATATGCGCGCCCCTTCACTTAGCTCGTCGAGCGGGCGATGCGCATGGCATAGTAGTATTGTTGCGTTCGTAGGTCTAAGTGAGGGGCGCGGGTGGCGGAAGCGCCTTTTATTTTTTATTTAAGTTTGGTATACGCTAATACCTTGAGGACTCATATTTGATTTGATATAATTGAGATAATGAGGCCGTTAGCAAGAGTAAAAATTAAATGGTCTCCAGATTTTGCGTATGCAATCGGTCTTTTGACTACGGATGGCAATATTTCGCCGGATAGGCGACACATTAGTTTTACGTCAAAAGACAAGGAACTCGTTTCCCTTTTTAAAAAATGTTTTGATCTTTCAAATAAAATTACAAGGAAAGGAAGGGGAGATGATGTGCGTAAGCGCTATTATCTTGTTCAGTTCGGAGATGTTTTATTTTACAGATTTTTATTATCAATCGGACTCTCTTCCGCAAAGTCAAAAACTATCGGTTCTCTCAAGGTTCCCGATGAATATGTTTTCGATTTTTTGAGGGGACATTTTGATGGCGATGGCACGTTCTACTCGTATTGGGATCCAAGATGGAAGTCGAGTTATATGTTTTATACGGTGTTTATTTCTGCAAGCAAAAATCATGTAGATTGGCTCCGGCGCGTGCTTTTCCAACGTTTAAAAATAAATGGACATATAAGCAAAAGCCGCGAAAATTCTGCGTACCAGCTGAAGTATGCGAAAACAGAATCATTGAAATTGTTGCCTAAAATGTATTATTCTGATAACATAGCTTGTCTTTCAAGGAAGTTACGAAAGGTGAAAAAAGCATTAGCAACGGATAGGCGGCACAATTCATGAGATGAGGCAACATTGCGCGGGTGGTGAAACCCGGTAGACACGCCAGCTTGAGGTGCTGGTGCCCGCAAGGGCTTGGAGGTTCAAATCCTCTCCCGCGCACACTTCGACTCGCTTCGCTCGCTTAGTGCGGGCGCATTGAGTTGTGAGGCGAAGTGCCCTGAGTTTATCGAAGGGTACCATTTTTTGAATGGGGGCGCGTAGCTCAGTTGGTAGAGCGGCTCGTTTATTCACCCTCCCACCTTCACGCGCGCTTAGCTCAGTGGTAGAGCAACTCGTTTACACCGAGTGGGCCGGGGGTTCAATCCCCTCAGCGCGCACCAAAAAGGCGGGAGGGCAAGCCGAGTAGGTCTGGGGTTCGAACCCTCACGCGCCCACCCCGATCCATAGCCCGCTGAGGGCTATTTTTTATTTCAAGATATTGCAAAAACCTTTATTTTTGTTTACCATAGGAAAGCATTTTAATAATATGCCGCGGTAGCGAAGTGGGTTGAACGCAAAGGTCTTTGCGTTCAACGGGCAGCAACTACGTGTTTCCAACCCAGAGTGCCGCGGTAGCTCAGTGGTAGAGCGCTACCCTGAAGAGGTAGGCGTCGTCAGTTCAATTCTGACCCGCGGCACTCTGGGCTGGAAGATGGGCCATGCGCTGCCCAGGGATGAGCGCTACCTAAAAGAGCATGGCGTCGGGTGTTCAATTCACCCCCGCGGCACTTGTTTGAAAACTTAGGCGGGTATTGTTTAGTGGTAGGACATCTCGTTGCCAACGAGAAGGTGGCGGTTCGATTCCGCCTACCCGCACCAAAATCTGACTTTCAGAAAATTGACCGACTTTTTCGTTTGCGGCGCAAAGCGCCGCCCAAGCATTTTGCCCCGACAAATCCTCTCCGCTCGGCGCGCTCTGCCGCGCCTCGCGGTTGGCCAAGACGAGGTTCGAGCCAAACTGTAAAGACACACCAATGAAGTTCTCTCCGGAGCAGAAAAAAGAATTTGTGAATTATACAGTGGGGTTGGCGGCGATCATTGCTATTTTTATTGTGGTCTCGGGAATCGTCGCGCTCAATAAGGAAGGATTAAAATCATTTATCTATCGCCACGAGACGGGCGGGGCGCTTGCGTATATTGTGTTGGGCATTGTCGCGACGGTGGTCGCGCCGCTCTCTTCGTTGCCGTTTCTGCCGATCGTGTCGCTGTTGTACGGGTGGTTTTGGGCCGCGATATTCAGCATCATTTCATGGGGCATCGGTTCGTTCATCGCGTTTTGGCTCGCGCGAAAATACGGGAAAAATATCGTACGGAGATTCGTGTCGCTTGAGCGCGTGGAGAAAATAGAAGCAAGGATACCAAAAGAACATTTCTTTTGGACCGTCGTGCTGTTGCGCATCATCATTCCGGTGGATGCATTAAGTTACGCGCTTGGCTTGTTCTCGACCATCACAACGCGGGAATATATGCTTGCGACGATAGTGGGCATCACGCCGTTTGCGTTCGTGTGGGCGTATTTTGGCAGCATGTCGCCAAAACAGCTTGCGATCGTTGTGGTCGTAATGCTGATCATTTATGCGGTACTTAAAGAGCGGCTACGTCCGCGCAACGCAGAGATGCCTCATTAAAAAGAAAAAAGGAGCCCGTGGTTCACGGGCTCCTTTTTAAATTTTTTGGCTCAGGCGTTATGTTCCCGAACCTTTTTTATGGGCAATATGTATAAATTGCCCCCGAGCGTTTTTAGATACTCGTTTGCGATGCCGGCGCGGACGCCCGGTATTTTTTCGAGGACCTCATCCGTCCTTTCATAGACGATGGGGGAAAGGTCTACGAGCTTTTTTCGCAGGATCTTATTGGTGCTTCTTCCCGGAATCGAGAGAAGCACTTCCTGGCGGCGCAAGGGTTTTTTTGTTCCCCGCCTCACGCCGACATAGTCGATGACGCACTTGTGCCTGAATAGGTGCCTGATGCTCGGCCGCCAGTAGCAGGCGGGCTCAAGGATCACCTCACGCACCCGTTCCTTCTTGAAGGCGGTGATTATATCGTCGGATGTAACCGACGATGTGAGCTTTCTCCGTATCCACTCTTTTGCCTTTTTAAGCATGCACAAACCTCCTTTGGTTTTTTTGTGCGTTGTCGCGAATCCCCGCGATAGAGTGTTGTGCGATATGCGCAACAAGTCGACATTATATCACAAACTACGCGAAAGTCAATAGCGCGTTCCGCAAGAAAAAGAGCCCGCAGTTGTTGCGGGCTCTTTTGTGGAGCTTTATATGGAGATATTCATTCTTTCCGCTTGCGCGCGGATGTTAGCGCGCTCGGCAACACTCATCGGCTTGCCATCGAGGTACATCACCCTGATGATAAGGTCGGGAATCAGCCGCTTCAACTCCTCTCCTCTTCTTTCTGCCATGAAGAGTAGCTCAGCCCTGTTTCTCCTTGTCTGTCTTGAGTCCGGAGAATCATCGAAGCAGACCTCCCGGTATTCCGCTTTCGTCTCATTGTTGATTCTTGATACCATCCCACTGAAAACAAGCGCGTTCTCGAAAGAACCCCATTTTAGAGTGCGCTCCGGGGTGATGACTACCACGGTGCATTTTTCTTTGAGGAGCTTTACTTCAAAATCATCCAGTGACGCTATTTTTTTCTCAAATACCGCCATCCCGAGCTTTTTGATGAACTCTACCATCGTTTATTCCCTCCATTTTATTTTCAATGTGCGCAAGAATAGATTTCTTGCTTATGTGCGAACGACTGTACCACTCAAGGTGCTCTTTGTCAAGTTTTTGTAGAATTCGCCGATCACGTCTTTTAAAGCCACTGTTTGTGCCCGGGGTGGGATTTCTCTTCCTCCGAAATTTTGCCGTCCTTTGACAAACTCAGGACATGCAAAATTTCTCCTCCAGAGCCCGGGTTTTCAAAAACATAAAGCAGTTTATATTTTTGAAATACCCTTCAAATCCCCAGATCAGAATAGTTTCCTATCATCCTCGAAGGAGGTGATAGGAAACAATAGTGCCCGGGGTGGGATTTGAACCCACACGGTCTTGCGACCTCAGGATTTTAAGTCCTGTGCGGCTGCCGATTACGCCACCCGGGCATAAATAGAACATAGAAATAAGAATCCGGAATGAAATACTATCAAACTATGATTTAATTTTTATTTTCTAGATTCTCAATCCTAGATTCTGTACTTATGGAGGCCAGGAGGGGAATTGAACCCCTGTATAAGGGTTTTGCAGACCCTTGCCTTACCACTTGGCTACCTGGCCGTATTAAAATTTTAAACTTTGCCTTATCCGCCAGTTGGCGGACTACCTGGCCGTGGGATTCTTTTTTATTTTTTCAAATACCCGTGCCATTACCTCTTCGCGCGTTCCTTGCAGTTTTGCCGCCGCGGCAAAACGATGCCCGCCGCCGCCCAATGCTGCGGCCACGCGCCGTACGTCGAATCCTTTCGCGGCGTCCGAACGAAAGCTCACCGATATCATACCATCATTTTTTTCTTTGAAAAGAGCCACGCACGCAATATGTTCGCCCGTGATGTGGTTGGTGAGATTGACGATATTGTCGACATCTTCCCAGAGGACGCCATATTCTTCCAGATCGCGCGTTGAAAGATAGGTGTAGGCAACATGCGTCTCGGGGTTGATCGCGAGCCGGGAAAGCGCGAGCCCGGTGACGCGTGCGGCGCCGTATGAGGGAAAGCCGAGTACGCGCTTCGTGACCCATTCCGTGTCGATGGGTGTATGACGGAGCAATTCTGCGGCGACGGTAAACGTATCGGCGGTGGTATTGGTGTGCATGAAGCCGCCGGTGTCGGTCACGATGCCCGTATAGATGCATGTGGCCATTTCTTTTGTGATCGCAATGTCGTTTGCGGCGAAAAAACGATACGCAAGCTCGCACGTGGAAGAGAATGATGTGTCGGCGATGCACACTTCTCCTTCCTGGGTTGTCTTGGGGTGGTGGTCGAGCGTGACGAAATGGTATGTGCGGGGGCTTGTGTAGGGGAGGCGGAGCCGCGCCGTGTCGCCATAGTCAAACCCGATGAGCAGGTCCGGTTCGGCAAAGGGGATCTCGGTCGTGAGTTTTTCGAAGTGGGGGAGGAAGGAAAGATACTGCGGGACGGAGCCCGTGACATACGCAACATACTGTTTATCTATAGTGTCGAGGTACTGCGCGAACGCAAGCATCGCGCCGATGCCGTCGCCATCGGGATTTTCGTGCGTGGCAAGCACGATGGTGCGCGCGCTTTCAATGAGGTGTTTGGCGCGGAGGAGGTCTTTTTGAGTCGTTTTAGTCATGCGCTTCCTTTTCAGTGCTAGAAAGAATGTCGTAGAGGCGCTGTTCCTTTTCGTACGTAGTATCGATCGCGAACCGGATCCGCGGCACCGGGCGCATCCTTAATTTCCTGTTGAGCATGTACTGAATATCTCCCGCGCTGTGCCGGAGTATGGCGAGCGTTTCTTCCTCCCGCTCTTTGATGATCGTGGAGATATAGATCGTCGCATGTGCGAGATCGGACGATGTTTTCACATTGGTGACCGTGAGAAGAAGATCTTTATCGATGTCGAGTTCTTTCAAGATGAGCTTGCTGATCTCTTCTTTGATGAGCTCATTGATCTTTTCGACTCGGTGGTTTCGCGGTGCGATATTCTCCATACGTGAACCTATTCGAGCGGGCGCAGTTTTGTTTCTTCTTCATATGCCTCGATGCGGTCGCCGACCTCGATCCGTTTGTCTCCGGAAGGGGAGGAAGGAGAGAACATGATCCCGCATTCGTTTCCTTTCGGCACTTCATTCGTTTCCGCTTTGTTGTGTTGGAGCTGGGTGATCTTTCCGGTCATCACGAGCGCTCCTTTACGGGTGACATCCGCTTTCGCGCCTCGTTTTATCTTACCGTCGCTTACTTTGCCGCCTACGATCATTCGCGCAGCATCTGTTTTAAATACTGCGAGAATAGCAAGCGCGCCGATATCGCTGCGGATAATTTCCGGAGGAAGCAGTGTGCGGAGCATTTCTTTCAATGCGTCGGTAAGTTCATAGATGATGTCCGCTTCGATGATCTCCACGCCCGCGTTTTGCGCGGCTTTCGTGATCGCGGAAGGTGTTTTTACTTTGAATGCGACAATGACCGCTCTCGAAGATTCTGCGAATGAAAGATCTCCGTCGTTCACTTCGCCCACTTCGCTTCGTACGATGCGCGTAGCCGCGGCGGGGAAGTCGAGTTTCATGACCATTTTTTCGAGCGCTTCTTTGGTGCCCGAGGTGTCCGCTTTCACGATGACATTAAGCACGGGCCTTTCCTTCGTGCTTTCTTGCACCGCGCCGGCAAGCGGTTTCTTTTGCGCTTCTTTCCATGATGCGGCGAACGCTTCAGCCGCTTTTTTGCTTTCCGTCGCGCGGAATGTTTCCCCGACATCCGGCAGCGTTTCAAATCCTGACACGATCACCGGGGAGGAAAACGTGACCGACGATGCTGGTGTTCCGGCAGACGTGGTAAGCGACCGTATTTTCCCGACCGCATTTCCCGCGACGATGAAATCTCCCTGCGTAAGCGTGCCGTTTTTCACCAGGAGCGTCGCGATGATGCCGGCGCGCGCGCTTTTATGCGCTTCAATGACGACGCCTTCTGCGGGTGCCGCAGTGTCCGCTTTCAGCTCTTCAAGCTCTGATGCAAGGAGAATGAGCGTCAGAAGGTCTTCGATGCCTTTCCCCGTTTTTGCCGAGATCTCCTGATTGGGGACCGTGCCGCCCCACCCTTCAAGGAGTACGCTTTTTTCCGCGAGCTGCTGTTTTACCTTTTCCGGATTCGCTTCCGGCTTATCGATCTTGTTGATCGCCACCAACAGCATGGCGCCCGACTGCTGGATGTGCTCGAGCGCTTCGAGCGTCTGGGGTTTTACGCCTTCGTCGGCAGCCACCACCAATATGGCGATGTCGGCGATCTTCGCTCCGCGCGAGCGCATTTTCGAAAATGCCTCGTGCCCGGGAGTATCAATGAACGTTATGCGTTTTTTTGTGCCGTCGGGCAGGATATGTGCGATCTCGTACGCGCCGATATGCTGGGTGATGCCGCCCGATTCTTGCGCAGCAACAGCCGCTTTGCGGATATGATCAAGCAATGTCGTTTTGCCGTGGTCGATATGTCCAAGCACCGCCACGATGGGCGGGCGTTCGGTCAGAGTGGGGGATGATGGTGCGGTAGGTTTGGTCATTGGAGCGTGTCTTTTAATAATGCTTCTTCTTCCGGCGAGAGTTTTTGCTGCGGTTCGCCGCGCGTGACAGGTTTTAAGAACATACGCGCCGCGTTGCTCAAGTACAGATTGGTCAGGATAAAGCCGGTATTGTGCCCGTCAAGCAGGGCGATCGCAAAGCTTTGACTCGCCCCCGTTTCATCGAATGAATTAAACCGCGCTAATCTCACTTTTTGAAACGAGCGGAGAAGATCGGCGCGCAACGCGAGGATCTCTTCCAGTTGCCGCTTCGCCTCTCCTTCGAGTTTCGCGGTCTTTTTCACTTGCGTTTCGATCACTTTTTCAAGCGCCGCACCCGTGCTCCCGCGAAAGAGCGTTTTTAATCTTCGCGCAAGGATGATGTTCCACAGCGCGAGCACGGCGACGATGGCCGCAAGACCGATAAAGAGAATGGTGTCGAGTGAGATGTTCATAGGTTCCGTTTTTTTCAGCGAACAAGATGCTTCGTTCCCGACCAAAGCGGAGGGTACAGGATTCGAACCTGTGAGGAGATTGCTCCCCAACCGCATTTCGAGTGCGGCGCGTTAGACCGCTCTGCCAACCCTCCGCTTTGGTTGGGATGCGTGTGTTCTCTTAAGCGGTCCTCGCCGTGGCAAATATTGTAGAATAGTACATTATAAACCTGCATTTTACAAGGGACTATTACCAAACACGCTTTCGTAATGAAAATTTCAGATTTCGAGCGAGACGAAGTAAAAATTATGAAGATGTATACGCCGTATACATCGAGAAATTTTTGCAAAGTCGCAGCCGAAATATGGAATTTGTAATAGAAA
>JACRAK010000021.1 GCA_016234725.1 Candidatus Azambacteria bacterium
AGTGCGTACGCCGTACTTCTTGGCGAAGGCGGCCGCGTCTCTGCGGACTCGGGGAGCATTGGGGTTGGTGGTGTATGCCATGGACTTGGAAACAGGCTGTTAAATCGACCGAGTGTTTCCAAGCTATTGAACCATTACGGCATTATTCACAACCCAAGGTTTGTGTGGTAGTATAAATGTCTTATGCGTTCCAGCCGCTCAGCGGCCCGCGTAGTCAAGAAAAAGGTACCTACACGGCCCCGGTCTTTTGTAGTTTCCCCTTCCTTTATTGCGAAATTGCGCACGAACGGAAGCGCGGACTGGGCGCGAGCGACTTCTACATTCATTCTCAAACATTTCAAGGATGCTTATAAGAATGTCTCGGCCTACCGGCATTTTTTCGAGCGCCCGGGCATCGATGCTTCCTCTATTCGTTCAGGCAGAGATGTGAAGCGCATTCCACCCATAACCAAAGCAAATTATTTGCGCGTGCATCCTTGGGAAAAATTATGCGTCGCTGGTTCGCTTGCAAGCGAACCGCTTGTTCTCACCGCGACCTCTGGCTCGACGGGACAGCCTTTCTATATTCCACGCACCGACGAAGTGCACGACGCATCCATGGTTTTTCACCGACTCTTTATGGAGCGTAGCGGTCTCGATCCCACAAAGCCTACGTTAGTTGTTGTCGCATTCGGCATGGGCGTCTGGATCGGCGGCATCATCACCTATGAAGCATTCCGGCGCATCGCGGAAGGTGGCTGGCCACTCACGGTTATTACTCCAGGTATGAATAAGAAGGAAATTTTTGAGGCGCTCACGCATGTTGCACCGGCGTACGAACAGGTCGTCCTTTGTGGTTATCCACCTTTTGTAAAAGATCTTATTGATGATGCTCCGGAGCATGGCGTTGATTGGAAACAGTGGGACGTACGCATTGTCTGTGCCGCCGAAGCGTTTTCTGAACACTTCCGTGAATATCTCATGCAGAAGACCAGCATGAAAGATCCATACCGCAGTGTCATGAACATCTATGGCAGCGCCGAACTCGGTACCATGGCGACCGAAACGCCGCTCTCGGTATTGCTTCGGCGTCTCGCAATAAAACACGAGGCCCTTTACTATAAGCTCTTCAGCGAGGCGCATCGCTTGCCGACTTTGGCGCAATTTATTCCTGACCTCGTATCGTTTGAAGCAGGGGCGGGTGGCGAAATCTACGCGACCGGCGGTACTGCGCTACCATTCATCCGCTACGACATCGGTGATCAGGGCGGTGTTTTCTCCTACGCGGATGCGGTACAAATGTGCACGGAGGTCGGTATTAGTCTCGCCGCCGAAGCGAGGCACGCCGGTATCGATGACACCGTCATGGAGCTACCGTTTGTCTATCTCTACGAACGTGCAGACCTCTCAGTCAAACTCTATGGCGCTATCATCTATCCTGAACACGTGAAAATTGGTCTCCAAAATCCCATACTCGAAAAATTCATTACAGGACGCTTTACCATGACCACTGAACACGACACGAAGCATAATGAGTATCTTGAGGTCAACGTCGAGCTCCAACGCAATGTGAAAGACGGCGAACCGATACGAGCGGCCCTTGTCGAGAGCATTGTGAAGAGCCTCTCATCCTCGAGCGGTGAATATAAAAACAATCATGTAAGCATAGGTGACCGTGTTTCTCCGCGCATCGTTTTCTGGCCACACGAGCACCCGAAGTATTTCCATCCCGGCATCAAACAGCGGTGGGTTATGCGACCATAGAATTAGGAACGCGCGTGCTAGCATATAGAAAACATGGAAGAGGCCATTGATACACTCCATCAGAAAAAGACTCCGTCGAAGCCGGTGATTTTTAACCTCTCACGTAGCGAAGATCGCACCCGTTTTGAAGAGCTTTTGAAAGAGGGCGCCATCAAGCAGATTTCAGACGATTACGAAGAACAGCAGCGCGAGCTTTTCGGCATCAGGAATCCTTCGCGCGTGTACGCGCCCGGCTTTGAAGAAATGTTTCAAGAACATTATCGCTCGCTCTC
>JACRAK010000002.1 GCA_016234725.1 Candidatus Azambacteria bacterium
CGTCTTTGCGCCATCTCACCTCGATAATGCTCCGTTCGCGCAGGGTGATGGGGTTTTTGCCCAGCCCGCGCCTTGTAGTTGTTTTCTTCATACTCGTCTAGTATACCTAAACGAGCGTTGCAATTAATTCTTGAACTCACGGACTGGTAAAAATAAAAAACCGTCCCGAAATGCGGGACGGTTTCTATGCATATAGTGAGGCAGGTTACGCTGTCATCACATTCACCACTTTCGCTTCGCGCGATTTGCCGTTGAAACCCATTTTTCTTCGTACTGCGAATTTTATCGTGCCTTCTACAACGCTGTAGAGCGTATTATCGCTGCCCATCCGCACGTTCGCACCCGCAAGGAATTTCGTACCGCGCTGGCGCACGATGATATTGCCCGGCTTTGCGATCTCGCCGTCAAATAATTTCACCCCGAGGCGTTTCGCTTGCGAATCGCGCCCGAGGCGCGTGGAACCGGATGATTTTGTTGTTGCCATAGTAGTATAGGTATATTACAATTTGCGTATGCCCGGTAGTGAAAATTCGACAAATATTCCCGGGTAAAAGCTTTTATTATCACAATGAATAGCAGTCGAATTTCTACTACCGGGTATGCAATTCCTATATAATACGGTGAAGGAGAGGATTAAGTCAATAGGGGAGCGGGTTACGGGGTTTGCGGTAGAACGGAAGGAAATGTTCGCCCATTTTGCCGAATTAGCGCTTGTAGCGGCGATATTTTTCGGGCTCGGCGTGTTGTATACAGAGCACATGCCTGCACGCACCATGCCGCTTTCCATAGAATTATCCGCGCAAGAGAAGGGCATTGCGGCTGTCGCTGCGATCACCAATAAGCCAGCCATACATAAGGCGTTTTCTTCCGAGAAAGGGGAGTACGTTGCAAGCAAAAACGGCAGTAAATACTATCTCACGACATGCAAAAACACCATTAAAGAGGCAAATAAAGTTTATTTCAACACGCGAGAGGACGCAGAGAAGGCAGGATTTACTCCATCACAAACCTGTTTTAAATAATATGATCAAAAAAATATTCATCGGCATTGTTGCAATAAGCGCGTTCGTTATCTTTCCGTACGCGGCATCCGCACAGACGTTTTCCGACGGTGCGCTTATCCGCGCGAAAGGAGAGTCAAAAATATTCGTGCTTTCTCACGGGCAGAAATATTGGCTGCGCACCGTAGAAATATTCAATTCATATACATTCAAATGGGCCGATGTGAAGGAGGTCTCGCCCAATGCGCTTAATGCATATCCCGATGTTCAAACGATCAGGCCCGCAGGCGATGCGAAGGTGTATCATGTGCAGGGAGAAGAAAAGAGGTGGGTGCGCACGCCTGAAGCGTTCAATGCAAATAATTTCAATTGGAACAGGGTAATGGAGGTCAATGCTTTTGATTTTGAGCATTACAAAAACGGCGCTGATGTCGCAGACAAAATATCCTCACCGGAAGGCGCTACTATCACGGTCGAGTTAAGTCCTACTCCTGCCTATTCCGATGTTCCTCCCGGAGTTGATTTCAGTTTGTTATGGAATGTATGGAAAACGGTTCAAGAAAAATACAAAAACAGCGGAACGCTCGACCAGCAGAAGATGGTGCAGGGAGCGGCGGAAGGCGCGCTTAAATCGCTTGGCGATCCGTATAGCGTGCTCTTTAAGCAGGAGGAATCAAAGAAATTCGCGGAAGACATCGCGGGCTCGTTTGGCGGTATCGGTGCGGAGCTTGGTTATAAAAAAGGCGTGGTGGTGATAGCGCCGCTTTCGGGAATGGCGGCGGAACGCGCGGGCATCAAAGCGGGGGATAAGATAGTGAAGATAAACGACGAATCCACGATAGATATGACCGTGGAAGACGCGGTATTGCGCATCCGTGGAGAAAAGGGAACTGAAGTGAGGATTCTTATTGAAAGGACCGGCACCGACACGTTACTCGAGTTTCGCATCGTGCGCGAGATCATCAAAGTGCCGACAATTACGTGGAGCAAAAAGACCAACGACATCGCGTATATCAAAATTCATAATTTCTTCGGCGAGGTTGAGTACGATTTCATAGCCGCACTCAAAGAAGCGCGCTTGGGCGGTGCAACAAAACTCATCATTGATGTGCGTGATAATCCGGGCGGTTTGCTTGACGCGTCTATCAACATTGCCGCACAGTTCATACCGAAAGGGAAGATTATCGTGAGCGCCGATTTCGGAGCGGGAAAAGATAAAAGCGAGTTTATTTCTCCCGGGGGCGGCCCCGCAGAAAATATGCAAATCGTTGTGCTTATCAATGGCGGTTCCGCTTCCGCGTCAGAGATACTTGCGGGTGCGCTGAAGGATTCTAAAAACGCAACGCTCATCGGTGAAAAATCATTCGGGAAGGGGACTATCCAGGAGGTGATACGGCTTGCGGGCGGCACCACAATGAAGATAACGACCGCGCAATGGCTGCGCCCGTCAGGGAAGCCGTTTGAAGAACACGGCATTGATGCCGACACCACGCTTCCACTTACCGATGCCGACCGGCAAGCCGCCCGCGACCCGCAACTGGATAAAGCGATTTCCGTACTACAGGGGATGTAAAAGTATTCTTTCTCCCCACCGGGAAAGCCGGAAAGGGAAACTTGATAAGATAAATAATCCATAGTATACAGATACTACACAATAAGTATTGGATGTTTTTTACAATTACATACAAACCTTAAAAAAGGAGGGTATTCATGACTCAGGAAGAGCTTGTTGGCTTAGTAGAAAGTGCGGCTCAAGCAAGAAACGAACCGCCTGTTCCAAGACAGTATATCGAGGAAGCCCTACGACAAATTGGCGCCGGAGAAAAAAAGGTGTTGCGATATCCCTTCGGTAGCCCATCGCTTAAGGAGGTGTATAACATCGCTGTCGAACTTGAAAATACGGCAACAGTGACAAAAACTAGAACCAGCTCATTGATTCGACAAAGACCCCCGTGATAATATCACCAGGGTCTTTTTTATTTTTTTGTACCGCTACGATATTCTCCAAAACAGGGGAGAGGACAGCACTTTTTTTCTCTAACACTGGATGCCCAACCACCGTGGCGCGCGCACCATTTATTATGGTATTATAAGGCATATGATCAAATTACTTCTTTTAGGGCTTGCGATATTTGGGGCATTTTTTGTCGGCACCGCGTACTATGTCGGAGATGACAGCACGGTAGGGGGCGTTGGCCCCAACAACACCGTTTTGTATTACATTGATGGGATATCCGAATGGGTGGAGCTGAACGTGCTGACGCGCGATGAAACGAAAAAGGTGGGACTCAAGCTTCAATTTATGCAAGAGCGTCTCGATGAGCTTTCCGATCTTGAGCGCCTGCAAAAAATGAGCCAAGAGAATGTCGAGAAGGTAAAAAGCGGCTACACCAAGCTTGCCGACGATGTGATAGCGAGTTTGAAGCAGAAAGCGGCCGATACCGCCGATACGCAAGCAAAAGCGCTTGCGCAGAAGGCAAGCGGCGTCGTAGCCAAGCAACAGGAGTCGCTGGCCCAGATACTTGAGAAAGCGCCTGACCCGGTCAAAGAACCTCTTAAAGGAGTATTAAGTATTACACAGGACGCGTATCAGCGGGCGATGGATATCATCAAAGAGCAGAAATAAGCGCTACAAAGGCACTACAGAGCGCTTAAAGGAGAGGGGAAGGTTATTAAACAACCTTCTTTTCTCTTATCCTATGCGTCGCACAATATATGTTTCACGACGCGCTAATTATATCGCATATAGCGTCTGTAATAAAAGCGATGGTATTCATCCCCTATTAACAAATAAATAAAACGTGCGTCGTAAAACATTACGCGTATTGTGCAACGCCATAGTAGATGTCATCGCACAATACGCTCCTCCATATTTTTTTATTTCCCTCCTTTGAGATCGTAGACCGGATCCGCCCCATTAAACCCACCGACATAGCCGGCTTTTTCTGAATTGAGATCCGCATCTTCCGCGAACGCTTTCGGCGATGCTTGATTCCTTCCGCCCAGTAACGTGCCAATATGATACGCCGTTGGTTTATCTTTCGGATAATACGCGTAAAAATAGTCCTTCGATGATGAGTATTTCGGCAAGATCCGCGCATAGTTCGGTACGAGTTCATCGAGCTTCTTCGGATATGTTTTTTTATCGTTGTAATACTTTTCCAATCCTTCTTGGATATATTTTAGATTGTTGATGTGTGACGGGTCTGACGGGTCGGTCGCCAGAAGCTTCGCGGTCGTTTCCTGCTGGCTTTTTTCAGTCGTCTGCCGCTGTTGGGGCTGCGGAGCTTTTTTTTGCTTAAAGATAACGGCCAGAAGAAGCCCAAGCCCGATAATGACGACCACGAATATCGCGATGCCGATGATCTGTTTCTTTTGTGAATTTTCCATATGATATATAGTTTATTTTATTATACCACACCAAAGTGATATAGTGAAACAATGGCTTTGCGCGCACCATCGGCACAAATAAATACACCGATCGAGCGACTTAAGGGCGTGAGTACAACCATCCTCAAGCCGCTTAAGAATCTCGGTATTGGCACTTATGCCGACCTCTTACTGCATATACCGACACGGTATGATGATTTTTCGCACGTCACACGCATTGCAGATGCGCCGGTCGGCGAAACGGTGACCGTACGGGGCGCGATCACATCGATCGAGAATATACGCTCATGGAAGCGCCGGATGTATATCACGCACGCGACCATTTCCGACGGAAGCGGCGAATTGGAAGCGGTGTGGTTTAACCAACCATTTCTCACACAAACGCTGACGCAGGGAAAAACGGTGAGCTTGTCGGGGAAAATAAGCATATCCGACAGAAGCGGACTTACCATGCAAAATCCCGCGCACGAGGTGATCGGGAAAACGAACACGACAACGCATACCGGCCGCTTGGTACCCGTGTATCGTGAAACGGCAGGTATTACCTCTCGCTGGCTGCGCTACCTTATCAAAAACGCATTTGCGACCATCACAACAACCCCCGAAACTCTCCCCGAGGATATTATCAAGCGCCAGCACTTCCCTTCTCGGTTTGCAGCGCTTACAAGCGTTCACTTTCCCGCAACAGAAAAAGAAGCGGCGCTTGCGCGCAGACGGCTCGCATTTGAAGAAGTGTTTTTCATGCAATTGCTCATGTTGCGCGCGCGCGAAACGATAAAGCAAGCAGACGCGCCGAAGATCCCCATCAATGTTGAAAAGATAAAAACATTTGTGGGCGCTCTCCCCTTCTCTTTGACCGATGCCCAGCGAAAAGCGGCGTGGGAGATCGTGCAAGATATGGAGCGCGGCCATCCGATGAATCGCTTGCTTGAGGGCGACGTCGGGTCGGGCAAAACGGTCGTTGCCGCTATCGCGATGTACAATGCCGCAGAACATGGATGGCAAAGCGTCATTATGGCGCCTACTGAGGTGCTTGCGTCACAGCATTTTTCGAGTTTTTCAAAACTGCTTGAGCCGTTTAATATAAATGTCGGGCTGTTGACCGGCAGTGGCGCGCTCATGTATGACGCGGAATTAAAAACAGCGCATGCGATAAAAAAAGCGGATATCCTTGCATCGGTGCGGTCGGGAAATTTAAAAATAATTATCGGCACTCACGCGCTCATTGCGAACGCTTTTTCGTTTCATTCGCTCGGCCTCATCGTGCTTGATGAACAGCATCGGTTCGGCGTAAAACAGCGTGCACAGCTGGCACAGCATCGCAGTACCGGCAAAAGCACGCAAGAACCTCTCATCCCGCATTTTTTGAGCATGACGGCAACGCCGATCCCCCGCACGCTCACACTCACCGCGTACGGCGATCTTGATATTTCCATTTTAAACGAAATACCGCAGAACAGAAAAGTGATCGTCACAAAGCTCATCTCCCCTGCTGCGCGTACTAATGCCTATACATTCATGGATAAGCAAATGGATGAAGGTCGGCAGATATTCGTTATCTGTCCGCGCATCGAGCACGAACCCGGCAGTGATGCGCTTTCTCTGCCGCCGCGCCAATTCACCTTCGCCGAAATTGCGCGCAAAGAAGTAAAAGCGGTGAAAAAAGAATATGAAAAACTTTCGCAAGAAATATTCCCGGAGCGGCGCATCGGCATGCTTCACGGAAAAATGAAAGCGAAAGAAAAAGAAGATGTCATGAAAAAATTCAAAGCGCATGAGCTTGATATCCTGGTCTCAACATCGGTCATCGAAGTAGGCGTCGATGTGCCCAATGCTTCCGTGATGGCCATTGAGGGCGCGGAACGGTTCGGCCTTGCCCAACTGCATCAATTCCGTGGCCGCGTGGGCAGAAGCGAACACCAATCGTATTGCCTTTTGTTTCAAGACGATGCCTCGCAAAGCGTCAGCAGGCGTCTCAAAGCGCTTCTTGAATGCAATGACGGTTTTCTCCTTGCCGAAAAAGACCTTGCGATACGAGGCCCAGGCGATTTTCTCGGTACGCGCCAGTGGGGTGCGCCCGATCTTGCCATGGCGTCGCTCACCGATGTCGCGCTCATCAAAGCGGCGCGCGAAGAAGCGCTCCGTATACTTTCCGAGGACCCAGCTCTTCGCAAACACCCCACGCTCTTAACTTATCTTGCCGCCTTCACCGAAAAAGTGCATCTTGAATAAAAAACCGAACTCGCAATGAGCTCGTTCGCTCCCCAGAATAATCACAAACTCACGCGTATGCGTGAGTTTGTGATAACTGTATTACAAATTTATTTTGTGAGGATATATTACCGTGTTTTCTGGCTCATCATACGCGCATGCCAGCTGGTCAAAATAGTGCTCCCGATGAAAATGGAAGAATACGTTCCCACGCCGACACCCACGAGTAACATCAATGCGAGATATTTGATGCTTTCACCGCCGAAGAAATAGATCGCGAGCAGCACTAAAATAACCGTGAGCGAAGTATTCAGCGACCGCACGAATGTTTGGTTTACCGAAATATTCACCGTTTCATCGAATGTCTTCCCTTGATGCTTCAATAAGTTCTCGCGCACGCGGTCAAAGACGATGATCGAGTCGTGTACGGAATAGCCGAGCACCGTAAGGATCGCCGCAATGAATGCGCTTGATATCTCTACATTATAGAAATGGCCAAGCGCCGCGAAAAGGCCGAGCGGGATAATGACGTCATGAAACAGCGCGATGAGCGTTGCGATGCCGTATTTCCACGACGCAAGCGGATACGAAACCTTTCTGAACGCGAATGCGACATACCCGATGATCAAAACCAGCACAATCGCGGTCGCGGTAAGCGCCTTCGTGCGAAGTTCTTTGCCGATGGACGGCCCGATGGATTCAAAGCTTTTTTGCGTAAAATTATTTTCGGGGTCGCCTGCCTGCGCAAGTTCGTTGAGTGCCGCGATCACGCTCTGATGCGTCTGCTCGTCAACCTCCTTGAACCGGAGCATCACTCCCCTCTCCCCGGTCGGCTGGACGACCGTTTCACCGAGATCGAGCTTCTGTGCCGCATCTGCGATTTTTTGGTTTGCAGGCGCGCTTTTCGTGAACTCGCCGATGAGAAGCGAGCCGCCTTTGAAATCGATGCCGAAGCGAAGCCCCCAAATGCTGAGCGCCGCAAGAGAAAGAACGATAAGCGTCCCGGACAATACGTAGTATGCTTTTCTGTATTTTACTAGTGGTACCATAGGAATTTAAATCGTCCGAATTTTTCACTGATGGAAACCCGCAACAAAAGCCGCGTGACGAAGATCGCTGAGAACATAGAAACTAATACGCCGATCGCGAGCGTCAGCGCGAACCCTTTCACCAAGCTCGCAGTGAAAAAATACAGCACGAAACAGGTAATGAGCGTGGAGATGTTCGAGTCGCGGATAGAGGGCCACGCGCGCGCAAACCCGTCATGCACCGCGAGCGCAAACCGCTTGCCCGCCCTGACTTCTTCGCGCATACGGGCAAAAATAAGGATATTCGCGTCCACCGCCATACCGATGGATAAAATAAACCCGACGATACCCGCGAGCGTCAGCGTCACCGAAAGCAACTTGAACACCGCGAGCGCAAATATGGTATACATGATCAGCGCGAACACCGCGAGAATACCGGGGATCCGATACCACACTATCATAAAGATGCCGACCGCAATGATCGCATAAATGCCCGCTTTCAAGCTTTTTTCAAGCGCGGTCTGGCCCAGCGATGCCTCCATGCTTTGCTGGGAAATAAGCTTGATCGGCACCGGCAGCGCGCCTGAATTCAGCCGCTGCACGAGTGCCCGCGCTTCTTCCACGGAAAAACTTCCCGAGATGACCGCTTGACCGGCGGTGATCGGCTCATTCACGACGGGAACCGATATGGGGCTTCCATCGAGATAAATGGCCACTCTCTTATCAACGTTGCGCGTCGTGATCTCCTTAAAAAGCTTCGTGCCGTCCGCATCAAAGTTCAAATTGACCACCGGCTTATATGAATTCGGGTCGAACGTGAGTTCGGAACGTTTAAGATATTTCCCGGTAAGTCCCGTTGATATGAAATAGGGGTCTTCCATGATCCGCTGATTCTGTTTTTGCGCTTCAAGGATCGCTTGTGAATCTTGTGGAGCGCGCTCTTCTTTGAATTCCAAAAACGGCGTTTCACCGATCATCGCGATCGCGCGGTTCACATCGGTGACGCCGGCGAGCTCAACGATAAGCCGATGCTCATCGCCCACCTGCGCGGTCTGTACATTCGGCTCTGCGATACCGAACGAATTCACTCTCCGCTCGATCGTATCGCGGAGGCCGGACATCGCGCCCGCATATTCGCTCTTTTCCACTCCGGAAAGGTCCGCGACGTATACCAAATGCGCGCCGCCCTTCAGGTCAAGCCCCAGCTTGAAATCAACTTTCCAAAACTGCGGCACATAGTTCGGAAAATCAAGCGCGAACGCAAAGAACGCGGCGATAATGATCACCAGCAAAAGATATGCCGCGCGCGCCCTATCCCCTTCCGGGATAAAAATGAATCGGAGCAGTTTTGTGAGAAATCGCATACCAAAAAAGTGTACAAAAACCCGCACAAAATGTCAATTTTATGCGCTGTGAAAAACAAGTGATTTACTTATACTTCACCGCTTCAAGCGGGTTGAGCCGCGCGGCGCGGCGTGCGGGCCAGAGACCGGTGATAAACCCGACAAACGTAGAAAATCCGGCGATCGTCAGCGCGAACCACAGCGGCGTGTAAAAAATATCCACGGTACTGCCACCGACTCTTTTGGCGAGAATATTAAGAAAGAAGTTGAATGCTTCTCCGCCCAAAAAACCGACTAAAAGCCCCACCATGCCCCCAAGAAATCCCATGATGACCGCCTCGGTGACGAACATATACATAATATCCATTTTTGATGCGCCAAGCGCCTTCATAATGCCGACCTCCTGCGTGCGCTCCATAAGCGCGATGGTCATGGTGTTGAACATCCCGATCGCCGACACAACAAGCGCCACCACGCCAAAGATCGCAAGAATTATTTGGAGGATGTTAAAGATCTTGTTTGCCTGATCGATCACATCCGAAAGCGCCGCGACCGAAAACCCCATATCGAGTATCTTGTTGCGTACGATGTCCAGGGTCTCCGTGCCGGTGACCCTGACCTTTGCCTGCGAATATGCATCGAGCGTGATCCCGCTTACTTTGCCAAGCGGGAAAAATATGAACGAAGACGACTCGTCGCCCACCACGCCGGCAATGATGAATTTTTCCGGTTGTGATACAAGGTCAAGCTGTTCGTATGTCCCTTCTGTGAGCGTGGTCGCCAAAAACGCAATGTCCACTTCTTTGCCGATGATCGTTTTGGTATCTTCGATATTGAACACACGCGCCACCGCTTTTGAGATAAGGATCTCATTCTTATCCTGATCGAGCATGATTCCGTCTACCAACTTGAGGTTTGAGAATTTGAGGAAATTGACCGTTGTAATATTCGCGATGATGTCCGCGGTGGTATTTTCATACACTACCTGCCCCTTCAAGCTTACCAGCGGCGCGACGTCTTTCACTTCGGGGAACTTTCTGATCTCTTCGATCACGGCGTTATTGAGCACCAGCGCGGCTTTTTCCCCCTGTACCACATCAAGCGACAATAGCGAATCGGAGCTGGTGATCTGCGAAATAAGCGCGCGCTGAAGGCCGTACCCGAGCGACACCAAAAACATAATAGCCCCGATGCCGATGCCGATACCCAGGATCGTCAAAAACGTCCGCATGAGGCGCGACCGGAACATTCTGGTTGAAAGTTTGAGGATATCGGGAACGCGCATGGTTATATGGTTATTCGGTAAAATCCTTGAATTTAATAAGCAAGATCTCCATTCTTCGCGTTAAGTCTTCCGCGATCTCTTTGCGCAACCCGACACCGCCGTGGCTGAAACTCGTATCGATCTCCTTAAAGAATCCCGCCTTGTCAACCGCGCCGGTAAGATGCCGCTTGATGAGATCGGATAAACGCGTTGATTGCTCCTCGGATAAGGCCGACGTAAGCGCATCGGACAATTGTGAGCGGATCTCTCCTACCGCATCATCGATCGCGGTCGGTTTTTCATCGGACGCCTCGATATCTTTTTGTATGACATCGGTTTCTGCAAGCAGCGCCTCAATGGAATCGCCGATCTTCTTCGATGTTTGGTAGTTGAGCCCCGCGCCGCCTTTTTCCATCGGGTCATCGAGCATCCCATGGAAGTCATCTTTGCTGATCTTGCCTAATATACGGTCCTCCACAAGCCGTTCAAGCCGATCGATCTGCGTCGTATCCAATTCGGACATAAGATAGTTCACGATCGCTTTTGACTTCAGGCGCGACTCGGTCAGCTCTGGATACACGGAAAGAATATCCACGATCGCGGAAGAAATACCAGAAAACGATTTTGTGATCTTCTCTCTCGTTTGCGGATCAATGCGCTGCGGGCGCTGGGGATTCATCGTCTGCCGGATGAGTTTTCCGTCTTTCATATGAAAGACGCGATGCGCATATTGCAATTGATTGGGGTCGTGCGTCACGAGAATGACCGCTTTTTTATCTTTTTCGTTCAACTCTTGAAGGATGTCGAGCACGTTCTGCGACGACTTCGAGTCGAGGTTACCGGTGGGCTCGTCTGCGAGAATGATCGGCGTATCATTGATAAGCGAGCGCGCAATAGAAACACGCTGTTGCTGACCGCCGGAAAGTTCCGTGGTCAACCGCTTCGAGAACGCGCCGATACCGAACCGATCAAGCAATTTTTGCGCTTTTACCGTACGCTCAGAACGAGAAACGCTCTTGAATGTTTGCGGAATGGCGACGTTGTCGATAACGCTTAAAGATGGTATAAGATTATATTGCTGAAACACCATACCGATGCTGTTTTGCCGGTATTTCGTGACGTCGGTATCCTTCATTTGGCTGATAGGAAGACCCTCAACCAGTATCCGCCCCGAGGTCGGCGTTTGCATCGCGGCGATGACATACAGAAGCGTTGATTTCCCGCATCCTGATGGCCCGAAAAAGATGATGAATTCGCTCGGGTAGATCTCGGCGTTGATATCGGCAAGCGCTTTCGTCTCGTTCGGTTTCCCTTTATCGTATACGAGCGAAAGGTTCTCAATTTTGATAAGCGGTTCCACGTTCCGTATTATAAACTTTTTTGCGCCATAATGGAAACAATTGCGCGCCAACTGCAAAAACTTCCCTCGTCTCCCGGCGTTTATTTCTTCAAAAACAAGAAGAAAGAGGTGATCTATGTCGGCAAGGCGAGCATCCTGAAAGACAGGGTGCGCCAATATTTCGCGTCTGCGGCAAAGAAAGCTCCCAAGACCGCCGCATTGCAAAAAGAGATCGCGCACGTAGAATGGAAGGTGTGCGAATCGGCGATCGACGCGCTCATCGAAGAAGCGCGCTATATCAAGGCATATCGCCCGAAATATAACGTTGTCTTCCGCGACGATAAAAGCTATCTGTATGCATGCGTGACCGCAGAAAAAGAATATCCGCGCATTTTTATCACCCATCAGCCGGAGAAGGATAAAAAACTCATTGCGCTCCAGCGCGGCTTGAAGATCATCGGGCCGTTCACCGAAGGCGCGGCGCTCAAAGAGACACTGAGGCACCTGCGCCGCATATATCCGTACTGCACCGCGCGACCATTAAAAAAACCGTGTTTTGATCATCATCTCGGTAAATGCCTCGGCGCATGCGCGTATCCTCTGAAACGCCCGCAAACGCGCAAAAATATCCGTGCGATCGCGCAGATCTTGAGCGGTAAACGCCAAAGTATCATAAAAAAATTAGAAAGGGATATGAAGCGCGCCGCCAAAGAAGAGCGATTTCATGATGCGGATGAGATAAAGCACAAAATCATCTCCCTGCAAAAGATATTTGCGCATCGTCCCGCGCTTGAACGCTTTGCATTGCGCACCGAGCCGGACTCTGCAGAATGGGAAAAAATACAAAAGGCATTGCAAGAATTTCTCAACACCTCCCGTATGATCCGGCGCGTCGAAGGATATGATATTTCCAATATCGGCGGAAAATATGCCGTCGGCTCGATGGTGGTCTTTGAAAACGGCATGCCGAATAAACAGGAATACAGGAAATTCAAGATACGCTATTCAGGCAGTGAGCCAAACGACCCGAAAATGATGCGCGAGGTCATAGGCCGCCGTATGGAGCACGCAGAATGGCAAAAGCCCGACCTTATCATTCTCGACGGCGGCAAAAGCCAGCTTTCTGCTGTGCAAAAAATACTCCACAAAGACCAGCTGGTGTTTACGATCGCAAAACGAGAAGAAGAAATATACACCCCAACGTCGCCACTCCCCCTTCCCTCTTCGCGCCTAGGAAATGAATGCGCGCTATTCATCCAGCGCGTCCGCGACGAAGCGCATCGTTTTGCTGTTTCATATCATAGAAAAGTACGGAGTAAAGAGTTTATGAAAAGAAAATAAAAAACCCCGCGATGATATTGCGGGGTTTTGTGTTGCGTTTGCTAAATTGCACTTATTAGTATAAACAAGGGAATCCCTCGTTAACATACCTCTGAATCGCCTCCGGCGTTCTTCCGTACTTCTTTACTGCCATCACATATATTTTCCATCGGGAGATTTTTCTCCACTCCCCTTGATACTTGATGGCTTCATGAAGATACCGCGGCACCCCCTCTATGGTTATGTTCTCCCCGTCAACAGGAAATGTAACCGAAATAGGGGTATCATCTAATTCTAATGGAATCTCGTTTGACATATTAATCCTCCTTTTCATTTTATTTTTTTATTGTCAACGTGCAAAATGCACCGATCGTGAGTTCAAGAATTAATTGCAACGCTCGTTTAGGTATACTAGACGAGTATGAAGAAAACAACTACAAGGCGCGGGCTGGGCAAAAACCCCATCACCCTGCGCGAACGGAGCATTATCGAGGTGAGATGGCGCAAAGA
>JACRAK010000022.1 GCA_016234725.1 Candidatus Azambacteria bacterium
GCGACCTGGACCGCATGGCAGACCGCAGCGACGATCACCACGACAAATGCGACTGGCTCATCAGCGCTTACCGCGACCGCACGATGTTTTCAATATCGCGCGACGATGAGTACGACCAATACGGCGCAGACGCCGGTGCTCGATGATGTGACGATCACCTACCAAGCCCCTTACGATTTCAATTTTTCTCTTTCCGCAGATCCCAATGGCGGAAAAGTGATGAAGGGGGGCTTCGTTACTGTTTCCCCCGGCATAAGCGCCGCGCTTACCGTCGGAACCGCACCAAACCCGGTAACATTCAGCAAAGTATCTTCCACGCTGCCGGCAGGCATGGATGTGACCTTCGGCACGCCCTCGTGCGCCATTACGTGCGCAAGCTCATTCACTATCACCACAACCGCCGCAACTCCTCTTGGCAATTACGCCATCCCCATCAAAGCAAGCGTCGTGATCGACGCGCAAAACACGCTTATAAAAGAAGTGGTTTATTCACTTACCGTCGAAGAGCCGTTTGATTTTTCTCTCAACTGGACCGGCGCATCGGCCAATACTACAACGCAGGGAGGAAGCGTACCTGCGGATTTTTCGGTGATAAAAACCGGCGGCTCGACCTCTGAACCGGTAACGTTTTCATACAGCACCGCCGCGCAAGGCATATCGGTATCATTCTCCCCGTATGCGTCGTGCGCCCCCTCTGACACATGCCCCCCAACACTTACTGCAAACATCGGCACCACATTCACCGGTGGAGCGGGTGATACGCCATTCGGCGGACCATACACGATCACCATCACCGCCGCAACGGCAACACTTTCAAAGAACATTCAATTTAACCTCACCGTAACCCCGGGATTCAATTTTTCAATGGGACTGAATCCCACCTCTGCCTCCCTCTATGCTGGCGACACCACAACTTTTACCCCGACACTCACCACCACCTATAATTCCGGTTCATCCGGAACGGTTTCATATACCGTCACCAACCCTGACCCGACAATCATCACCATCTCTCCTTTAACGCTTGGCAGCCATACTTTCACCACTTCAGGCGAAACATTTTCGCACCCGCCATTGAATATTTCCGTATCCCCTTCTTTCATTCCTTCTGCGCCCACAACCTTTTCTATTCAATTCGCCGGCACATCGGACACCGGCTTGAGCCGATATGCGACGTATGTGCTCACCGTGTATCCATCATTTGATTTCACGATGCAATTTTCCAGCCCGTCAACCGGGAATTTTAATGCTACTGCGACCCCGCAGGACTCCGACTCCGGAATCATATATCAAGGAGCGTCGCTGACTCAGGCGATCTCTCTTGCATTTAATTCCCCGCTTCCGCAAACCGTCGACCTTGTGAGCGCCATCGATATTGCGGGGTCAAATATTTCCTCATCTCCCGCGCCAAACCAATGCACAAGCCAATATTGCACAGTGATGCTCCCCATTATCTCAAGCGATACGACCCCTGAAAATACCTACACCATCACCGTCACCGGCACGGGAGGCGGCAAAACACACACGATTACCTATGCTTTGCAGGTGCTTATCCCGCCGTTTGACTACAACATGCGCGGATGGGCGTGGTCTGACGGCATCGGGTGGATAAGCTTCTCGAGCCGTAATTGCGATATCGACTGGGACGGCGTGATGGACAGGGTCAACGTCGGCTCCGGCACGGGCGACGCCGCCGCGGACGCGCAGTGCCCCGTTGATGGCACCATTATTCCCAACTACGGCGCGCATCTTGATTTTTCTTCCTACGAACTTTCCGGCTGGGCGTGGTCTGAACACATCGGTTGGATAACCTTTGAAAAAACGATCGCCGGTACGCCACCAAAAGCGCCCTACAACGATGCGAGTCAAAACTATATCGCTTTACTTGAAAGCGGCACCATTAAAGGATGGGCACGCGCGGCGAGCTGCATGGACACCAACTGCGACACCGACAGCGAATGGGGCTGGATAAAGATGTCCGGCACCGCAACGAACGGAAGCCCCTACGGCGTCGGCAGCGCGGTGAGCGACTTCACGGGGTTTGCCTGGGGCAGCCACGTGATGGGATGGATCAGCTTTAATTGGCAAAACTGCGACATTGACGTCAACGGCACATGGGATGCCTGCGGACTCTCCGGCCCTTCGTATGAATATAAAGTATATGCACTTGGTACGCTCCCGAATGCGCCGCCCGTCGCGGACTCGCTTGCATCGAACTTCCTCAACCGCTGTACCTCTCCTTTCGCGCCCACGCTTAGCTTTATGTATAAAGACAACGAGGGCGATCCGCTCATGCAATACACGATCAATATATACACGAGCACCGGCTTGCTTGTTGACGGTCCTATTTATGTGCCTGGACCGACTGTCGCCGACACCTTCTTGCCAACACAATACGATCCGCTCCCGCTCCAAGAAATACCAGTCACATATACCTACTCTGGCACCGCCCTGCAATACGGCAACGCATACTACTTCACCGTGGAAGTGCGCGACGAAGCGCACCTGAACTAATTTCCTACGAGGTCGCACCTCGTAAGATTGGACACCGCTATCTCCTGTGGTATAGTGCGCTCAGGTATGAAAAAACCTTCGGAAAAAAACCCAAAAAAGAACGCCGGGAAAACGCCCCGCTCTGAGATGACGAAGCGGAGTAAAACCGCGCGCGTCACCAAACTGAAAGGCGGTGCTCCAGCGCCGCAAAAGAAATTCCCCGCACTTTCTTTCTTCTGCGAGAATATCACCGCCCGCGCGCACGCGCACGTTCGCGAACCGTTTTACGGGAGAGAAAAAGAGATACAGCGCATCGTCGCAACGCTGTTGCGCAAATCGAAAAACAACCCGCTCCTTATCGGCGAGGCGGGTGTCGGAAAAACGGCGATCGTCCACGGACTGTGCCAAAAGATTGTTCAGGGCGATGTACCGCAGGAACTCGCGCATAAAAAAGTGTTCGCGCTCGATATGGGTCTCTTGGTTGCCGGCTCAATGTTTCGCGGTGAATTCGAAGCGCGCCTCAAAGACGTGATCGATGAAGCGAGCGACAACGAAGTGATCCTTTTTATCGATGAGATCCACACGATCGTCGGCGCCGGCAATGCCTCAGGCGCACTTGATGCCGCAAACATGCTTAAGCCCGCACTCTCGCGCGACGGCATTCGCGTCATCGCCGCCACCACGCCGGAAGAATACCGCAGATCGATTGAAAAAGACGTAGCGCTCGCGCGGCGATTCCAACCCATCATGGTGCGGGAAGAAAGCGAGGAAAACACCCTCGCGCTTCTTGAGCGCGTGCGACCCGCGTATGAACACCACCATGGTCTTGCGATCACCCAGGACGCACTTGCGGCCGCGATACGGTATTCACAAAAATACCAACCGCACCGACGATTCCCCGACAAAGCGCTCGACCTTATCGATGAAGCCGCTTCACGCCTGCGCGCGCGCGGGACTCGCCAAGACGACAAAACGCTTGAAGGGACGGACATCAAAGACACCATCTCCGAGATCCTGGGCATTGAAACGCTTGATGACGCAGCTCCTTCGCGCGATATTGCTGATATTCTCAATACGAAGATCATCGGACAAAAGGAAGTGATCGCAAAGATCGGGCAAGTGGTCACCCGCGCGCGCGCCGGACTCACCCCTTCGCACCGCCCGCTTGCGTCATTCCTTTTCCTTGGTCCTTCCGGAGTAGGAAAAACGCAGACCGCGAAGGAACTTGCGTTCGCGGTGTTTGGAGAACGCTCGCCGCACCACGCGCTGGGCAATTTCATCCGCCTTGATATGTCTGAATTTTCGGAGCCGCACAGCATCTCCCGCCTTATCGGCGCACCGCCCGGCTATATCGGCTATGAAGAAGGCGGGTATCTCACCGAGAAAATAAAACGAAATCCGTATTCGCTCGTCCTGTTCGATGAGATAGAAAAAGCGCATCCGCAGATCTTCAATATACTCCTTTCAATACTCGACGAGGGCATGCTTACGAGCGCAAATTCCGAACATGTAAATTTTAAAAATACAATCATCGTGCTCACCTCCAACATCGGCACGGAAGAATTCAACAGAAAAGCGATGGGGTTTGGGCGCAATTCATCCGACGGCATCGTGCCGCTTGAAACGGAATATTGTGCGGTCAAAAAAAATGTGCTTTCTTCGCTCAAAGAGATCATGCGGCCGGAACTTATCAATAGGATCGACCACATCGCGACGTTCCTGCCGCTTACTGACGATTCTTTGTGTGAGATCGCCGCATTGCACCTTGATGCGCTTGCCGAAAAGCTTAAAAAGGAAAAAAATATCGCGATAACGTTCAGCCCGAGCGTCGCACGATATATCGCAGCGCTCCCGCGAGGCGAAAACGAAGGCGCGCGGATCGTCGCGCGCGCGATCGCGGAACACGTTGAATTTCCGCTCGCTTCACAGATCGTCGCCGGCACATTGCGATTCGGCAACAGCACCCACCTCACTGCGGATACGCATGGCATCACGATCGGACACGGCAAGCCCACCGCAAAAATTCTTGATGGGGAATAAGTTCGTCCAATTCATACTCGCCCTTCTCTTCCCTTCATTTTGCGTCGGATGCGATACGGAAGGAAGCGTGCTATGCGCCGCGTGCCGCAACGCCATCGTTGTCCAGCGGGTTCCCACAAGACCGGCAGGCAGATCCTCGCTCTCGATGCTATACGCGGCAACGGAATACCGCGAACAAAAGATCGCCTCTCTCCTCATCGGCGCGCTCAAATATCACGGCGTCAAACGCGCCGCGGACCATTGCGCAGATATTCTCATAACACATCTTTGCCTTGCGCAATTTGCGCCGCAAAAAAATTATCTTGTCACCGCCGTACCGTTGCACAGAAAGCGCTTGCGCGAGCGCGGATTCAACCAGTCGGAGCTTATTGCAAAACACATCGCCGCGCAGTACGCTCTCCCCTACGCACCGCGTATTCTTGCGCGGACGATACACACCACACCGCAAACGGAAGTGCGCGAACGTGCAAAACGGCTTGAAAATGTCAAAGGCGCATTCGTGTGCTATAATGCGCAAACAGTGCGCGGAAAATACATCATACTCATTGATGATGTGACCACCACTGGCGCGACATTCGAAGCGTGCGCGCATGCGCTGAAAAGCGCCGGCGCGAAGAAAATAATCGCATGCGCGGTTGCAAAATGAGCGCGGGCATGGTATTTTATTTTGCGTTACACGGTGAGGTGGCCGAGTGGTTGAAGGCGACAGTCTTGAAAACTGTTGTGCCGGAAACGGTACCGTGAGTTCGAATCTCACCCTCACCGCCAAAATCTTGGAACTTGAATCCTACATCTTGCATCTTATATTTTAAGATTCGTGTTTCAAGATTTAAGTTGTGAGGTTTGCGCCCTTAGCTCAGCTGGTAGATCCGTCAGCTGACGGACTCTTAAGCAGACGGGCAATTACCAATGTTTACCGTATATGTAATACAAAATAGGGAAACAAGCATTATCTATATCGGACAGACGGCTGATTTAGATA
>JACRAK010000023.1 GCA_016234725.1 Candidatus Azambacteria bacterium
GCAAATAGGAATACGCATACCCAAGCCAACGACACACAATTTTCCCAAATAGCCAGCTCCGATAATACTCGATGGACTAGCGCTGATCCGGGCAATGGCGATGAAATTTTTGTCTGGAACGAAATGACGATCAGTGAGAATTCCGCGCACATTCAGCAGATCGATCTCACATGGGAGGGGTTTTTAACCGGAGGAGCTTCGGCAACCTTTTCGATCTGGGTGTTAAACGCATCTCAGGCGGCCAATTGGCAAAATAACGTCAATTGGACACAGGTTGGTACGACACAAAGCATTTCCGGCACGAGCGACACCACCATGACCCGCTCCATTACCTCCAACTTCAGCGATTACATCAGCGGGAGCGGGCTTTTGATCTGGGGTGTTTATGAGAGCGTGAGTTCAGAGTCGCTCAATACCGATTATGTTAAAGCAGATGTAACATACAGAGTGACCACGTTGAGTAATGGTACCAATCCCGGAAATGCGACCGTTGCTCCCGGATCATCAGTTATTGATCTTGATTCATTTACGTTGCAAACCGATGTAGGTAGCGCCACTGTTTCTAATGTTACCGTTGCTTTATCAGCCGGTTCTTCCGGCGGTGTATCGTCGGTTGCTGTTACCAATGACGGAGGAACGACCACCTATTGTTCGCAATCCGACCCAGGGTCGGATACCGTTGCCTTAACATCCTGTGCTATTTTAGTGACGACAACACAAACCCAGTTTAAGGTCCGTATCACCCCAAAAAGCCACGCCAATATGCCTACACCGCCCGGTTCGACGTATAGCGTGACCGGCACGGTGAGTTCAATAACAAGCGCAGATTTTCAAACAGCCGGTGCGGATGCTTCCAGCGCTACTATCACTATTGATAACGCTTCACCGGCAAATGTCACTTCAGCTTCCGGTTCTGCCGGTGACGGGCAAGTTTCTTTACTATGGACGAACCCGGGAGATTCTGATTTTCACAGCGTGGTTGTTTTACGACGGGTCTCTTCCGCGGTCGCCGATGCTCCTGGTGAAGGAGTGACGTATGCTGTTGGCAACACCATAGGGTCTTCTGTTGTGGCATGCGTAGAGGCATCACCTTTAATGGGTTGTACTGATGCGGGACTTGATAGTGGTACGGCGTATCATTATAAAATTTTTAGCCGAGATAACAACAATAATTATGCTATCGGCGTCGTGCCGACGGGCTCCCCATTTACTCCGAGTGCGCCGGCAAACTCTCCGCCAACTCTCTCCATCTCCCAACCCGACGGCACGGACGATACGGTCACGCAAGGTGATTCTTTTAATATCACATACTCACTTGCAGACACCGACAACGTCGTCACCGCAGCATTTTATTACGATTCAAACAATTCCGGTCTCGACGGCACCGCGATCTCAGGCGCGTGCGCCACAGCGGCTGAAGGTACGAATGCAACGTGTTCATGGGATACGACCGGCGTTACGCCGGGCTCATATTACGTCTACGGCATCACCAATGACGGCGTAAACTCGCAGGTAAGTGCATACTCGGGAGGCACGATCACGATCAATGCGCCGGCGGTTATTTCAATTGATTCGGTAACTCCCAATGCAGGCGCGCTTGCCGGAGGAACGAGTGTTACGATCGCGGGGTCTAATTTTCAATCGGGAACCGCGATAACATTCGATGGGGTCTCTGCGACCGATATAGTTTTTTTCGATAGCACTTCGATGACCGCAAAAACTCCGGCGCACGCCGCGGGCATGGTGGATGTTACAGTGACGAATACGGATCTGACAACGGATACGCTGGTGAACGGGTTTACCTATACGTCTGCGGCGGTGGTGCACATCACCGCAAGTCCGCTTACTGTTTTTACCGGAGAATCGTCTGTCATAAATTGGTCAACGGAAAACGCCACTGCATGCCAGGCAAGCGATGCATGGTCGGGGGCAAAGGCGACTTCCGGCAATGAAACGGTAGCGCCATCGGCATCGGGTACATATACGTATGCGCTCGAGTGCTCCGGTGCCGGCGGCTCGGGAAGCGGTTCGGTATCCATACTCGTGACGCCTCCGGGGGCGCACAAAGAACCGGGCGTCCTATTCCGTTTTGACGGATTCGCGTATCCGGACGGAAAGATATTTTTATATGACAATAGCGCCCCGTTCTCCCAATTAGTGAGCGACCTTTCGGGAAGATTTGCGACATCGTTTCGTCTTATAGACATCGCAGAAAAACACCTGTTCAGTATCATTGCTTACGATAAAGAAGGAAATGTCTCGCCGAGTAAAACATTCCCCAGCGAACTCTATGCGAGAGGAGGTCTTACCGATGTTTTGATCGCGCCGACGATCATCCTGAACAAACGATCGCTGACTAGTCGGGAAAGTTTGCGCATCTTTGGATATGCGACGCCGGGCAATAAGGTGCAGGTGGAGATCGATGGGAAGGTCGTCGGGACGGTGCTGACGACCGCGTCCGGATATTATACGCTTTCAGCACCGCTTTCTGCGCTGGCACGCGGCGATCATACAGCGCGATCGATGCAAGCGGCCACTTTGTCGCGGACGAGTGATCATTCCTTGTTGAAGGCATTTCAGATCGCGGATCCATTCGTGGCAAATGCGGATCTCAATAATGACGGAAAATTGACCATCAGCGATTGGAGCATATTCTTGAGCATCTGGTCTTCCCGGGATGCGTCGATAAAGAATAAGATCGATCTTAATGGCGATGGAAGAGTCACTATTGCTGACCTGAGCGTGTTTTTAAGTAGTTTTAGAAAGAAATAATTGGTATACTGGATATACATATGAAAAAATTACACGGAGCGCTCATTCTTACCGCGGTCATGTTCTCGGTGTTTGTGCTGTGCGGCAGTGCGTCTGCGGCGACGTTGTTCGCCACTCCGCAAAGCGGTACGCATGCATTGCAAGAAACATTTTCCGTTGACGTGAAGATCAATAGCCAAGGGGATAGCATCAATGCCGCCCAGGCGCATGTGACATTTCCGGCGACCATTCTTGCGGTAAAGTCCATCGATATCTCCGGTTCCGTTTTTGGATTTTGGCCGGAAGAGCCGTCGTTTTCAAATGAGAACGGCACTGTTGATTTTATCGGCGGCACCGTGAATGGCGTTTCCGGGGCGTCCCTGCATGTGGTGACCATTGTGTTTAACGCCAAATCAGTAGGGGAGGCGCCAATTTCTTTGGATGACGGCGCTATCACGATCGATGACGGAACCGGCACGAATGTCCTTACCGGCGCAATAGGGGCGAATCACCGGGTCTCGGTTTCTGCGGTGGTGCCGCCGGCACCGGAACAAGAAACCGCACCCAGCACAGAGCAGGCGCTTCCGTTGCCGGGAGAGCCCATCCCGCCCCCGGTCATCATTGAGCGCACGCCGGAGCCCGCACAAGAACTCCCTGTGGCGCCGAATGTTTCCGTGCCGTTGTATCCGAGCCCGGATAATTGGTACAACATCGCAACGCCGTTTCGCGCCACGTGGGCATTACCGCTTGATATCACCGATGTTTCAACGGCGGTTAACATAAACCCTAATTTCACGCCGCAAAGAAGCGAGCGGTTGTTTGATAACAAGATATTCGACAGTGTTCCGGAGGGCGTTTCCTATCTGCATGTGCGATTGAGAAATGCCATGGGGTGGGGCCCCACCGCGCATTATCGATTGGCGATCGATACCGCGCCCCCGGCTCCTTTTATCATAGAATCCGCAAGCGGATTTCAGACGGACGATCCGGCGCCGGTATTTCAATTTGAAGCAAGCGATGCGCTTTCAGGCATCAGCCATTACCTGGTGAAGATAGGCGACGCGGAGGCATTTGAATGGAAGAACGGGAAACTGCAATTACCGCTGCAGGCACCCGGAACGCGGAAGGTTTCCGTTCGCGCAGTGGATCATGCGGGAAACGGCACCTCTGCGAACGTTGAACTTACCACGATCCCCATAGCGTCTCCCGCCATCACATTTGTCACCGAGAAGATGTTCTTTGGGGCCGAAGACGGGATCACGGTGAAGGGTACGGCGTTGCCGAATATCGATGTACGCGCTTTATTGGCGAGAGCGACCGGCGAAGTGATGGCTGAGCAGATCGTGCGCGCAGACAGCAACGGCAATTGGGGCCTCGTGTTCAGCGAGCCGTTAGGGATCGGCACCTATGCGGTATCGGCGCAATCAAGAGATGCGCGGGGCGCCTTGAGCTTGGTAGTGCGCCCAGATGCGGTCATTACCGTGAAAAGTCAGCCGATCATAAAGCTCGGCGCTCTTGAGATCGGGGCGGGAGGAAGCGCCATCGTGTTGCTCATTATTTTGGTTGGAGGATTTGGTGCGGGGTATTGGTATTTCAGAGAGCGGCAACGGATACTGCATATTGACGTTGCGATGACAGGCAGGGATCAATCGCACTTGTACACATTGATGAACGATGACCTTGAGAAATTAACCAAGAATTTTGATGTCATGAATGAAGCAGAGAAGAAATTCATTCTCGACAGAGTGAAGGAAAACGCGCAAAAGATGAAAAAATACATTTTAGAAGAGATCAAAAATATAGGGAATGGGAGATAGGAGGCGCACGCTTTGTCTTGTGCGAAGGCGGGTTATGCGATAAGCTTGAGAAAGTATACATTTTTATTATATTGCGCATATGGCAACGATCCTTGTTGTAGAAGACGAAAAGCCGCTGTCGAGCATTCTCGGCAGGGCGCTCAAAAAGGCGGATTATACCGTCGGGTTCGCGTACGACGGCGAGGAGGCGATAGAGAAAGCGAAAGCGAAAGCAATGAACCCCGACCTTATTTTGCTCGACCTTATATTGCCGAAAGTGAACGGGTTCAAGGTTCTGGAACAAATAAAAAAGGACCCCGATGTTTCTCATATTCCGGTCATCGTGCTGTCCAATCTGGGGGCCGATGAGGATATCAAGGACGCGTTCAAGCTGGGGGCGATCGATTATTATGTGAAAGCACAGCATCCGCTTTTGGAGATCGTGGAGATAGTAACAAAATTTTTAAAGACCCATCGAGTCCAGGCGAAAGAAGAATAAATAAAACACACCGCGCTTCTGGCGCGGCGTGTTTTATTTATTGACAATACATTTTTTTATATTAACTTAACAAAAAGAGTTGGTTATAAAAATCCCAGTGGAAGGAGGAATGAAATGGAAAAGTTGTCTAAAGAGGAAGCGGTTCAGGAACTTCTTGCTGTTTTCGAGGAGATGGATCCAACCGAAATCGATGAAGCTGTAGCTGATGCGAAGGGAGAGATTCTTTATAATCTCGAACAGAACCGCAAGCTCAACGAGTACTTTAAAACGCATTCAACCCAGAAGAGCAGGGGTTGCATAGCGAAATAATCAACAAGAAAGGCAGATCAGACAAGGTCTGCCTTTTTATATTTATCTCCCTTCTCTGCGCAATATCACGAGCACGGTCTTGGCGAGGATATCGATATCGATGATGAAGGTGCGGTTCTTGATGTAGTAGAGATCGTACTGCAGTTTCTCGATGCTATCTGAAACCGATGCGCCGCCAAGCGGCTGGTGGATCTGCGCCCATCCGGTAAGCCCCGGCTTCACCAGATGCCGCATCTGGTAATGAGGGATCTCCCGTTCAAGTTTGGCCACGAACTCCGGCCGTTCCGGACGCGGACCCACAAAGCTCATGTCTCCCTTGAGCACGTTCCAGAATTGCGGAAGTTCGTCGATGCGCGTTTTACGCAAAAGGCGTCCGATCTTTGTGATGCGTGCATCTTTTGCCTGCGTCCATTGGACGCCGCTTTGCTCCGCATTCTCGACCATCGTTCTGAATTTCACAAGACGGAACGGCATGCCGTTCTTCCCTGTGCGCAGCTGCGTGTAAAAAACAGGACCGGCGCTGTCGATGCGGATAAGGAGCGCGATAAGCGGGAGAAAGGGGAGCGTGATGATGCTCCCCAAAAACGCGCATGCGGCGTCAAACGCGCGTTTCTCTATCTCGAAGAAGCCTTTCTCCGATTCGATAAGGTTCTCAAAAAACCACACCTCACCGATGATGGAAACGGGTATTTTATTGGTGACGCGCGCGTAGAACGTCGGCAGATCGACGATCGTGATGCCAAGCGGAAGCAGCGCGTATAATATTTTTGATACGTTCTCTGCGGTGCCGCTTTCTTTTTCCCCTTCAGCATACACGAGCGTATCGATGTCGTATTCTTGTATGAGGTCGATAAGCTCCTGCGCATCGTGCGGGTGCTTTACGACCATGGCGGCATGGTATCCGAGTTGCGGGTGCGCGCGTACATGTTCGATAACGCCATGCATCTCTTTATTTGACCCGATAAACATGGTAGGATGCAAAAGATGCGGCGATCGGATCAGTATGTTATAGCCGTGCCGCCACGCGAGAAAAAGGACAAAAAAGATCATTCCCATCGCAATGAGATTGGTTTTTGGCGTAATGCCGAACGCGGGTATGAGATAAAACAGCACGACGGTCGCCACGAGCGCGGTAGCTACGGTGGTAACGACCGAGGAGTAGAATGCATAGTTATTTGTCGCGGTGCGGCGCTCATAGAGGCCGGCAACATAGAATATCGCGACCCACATGACAAAGGATATCGTGAACGGGAAGAAATGGTCGTCCCAGATCTCCTGCGTGAACGCTTCTCCGTATCGCGCCATGAGCGCGAGATAGAGCGCAAGGTACAGCATGGAAATGTCGCCGATGACGAGTATGATTTTTTTTGACTGATCGAAAAACCGTTTCATAGTGAGGTATTATACCATAGATCTTTCTTTTTATCAAACCCTCCTAAGTTTTTGCACCAAAAGCAATTTTTTAAACGACTTTATACTGTTGCAGTACAGGAACCGAAACAGATAAATAGCCAACATCACGCACATGAGTGCAAAAATTTAGGAGGGTCAACGTTCATATATGGCGCAGAATTATTCGCGGGAGATCAATAAAACAAAGATAATCATCATATTTTTCATAGTTTTCTCGGCGGTGGCGGCATATGCCGCGACACAGCTTTTAAAAACAGTGCGGCCGATGACACTCGAAGAATATGAGCGGTACGACGGCCGTCGGCCGGCACAAGCGCAAACTTTTTTTGACGCATTCATGCCATTTTCTATACAATAATGTACACGGTGAAGCTGGAAAAATTCGAAGGGCCGCTTGAGCTGCTCCTTGAGCTTATCGAGAAGGAACGTCTCGACATTTCCGATATTTCGCTCGCGCAGATCACCGATGAATTCGTGGCGTATTTTTCCCGTTTTCAGGAAAAGGACCCGGCGCATCTCGCGGATTTTCTGGTCATTGCCGCAAAGCTCATTCTCATCAAGTCAAAGACGCTGCTTCCTTCGTTCACGGTGAGCGCAGAGGAAGAGCGCGAGCTCACCGAACTGAAAGACCGGCTCGTGCAGTATCAGCGCATTCGTGCGGCGGCGCACGCGCTCGGCGCGCGTGAGCGGGAACAGCATATCGCGTATCACAAGCCGTCGGACCTGCGCCACATACGCGTGTTCGCGCCCCCGGCTGATATTACTGCGGGCGCATTGCATGAGCTCTTCGGCGCGCTGATGCGGTCGTTAAAGCAAGAAGAGAAGCTGGAAGAAAAGCACATCGCGTGCATCGTGTCCTTTGAGGAGCGGATAGCAGCCATCCGCGCGCGCATCGAAGAAGGTTTTACCATGAGCTTTTTTGCGGTGGCTGACGCAACCTCGAAGGTGAACATGATCGTGTCATTCCTTGCGATGCTTGAATTGGTGCGGCAAAAGTTTTGCGAGGCGGAACAGGACTGTGTTTTCGGGGAAATTAAGATTTCGAAACTATGTCAGCAATAGCATCAAAAATCGAAGCGATCCTTTTTGTGTCCGGAGAAGAAATGAGCATTCATAAGATCCAAAAAGCATTGGGCGGCGAAATCGCGGAAGAAGAGATCGTCGAAGAGATCGAAAAACTGCAGGAGGCGTATCAGGGAAAGGGTATCCGTATCATCATGAAAGACGAGAGAGTGCAGATGGTGAGCGCGCCCGAGCACGCACAGACCATTCAGGCATTGGTGAAGTCGCATCTTACCGAAGAACTGACCCCTGCGGCGCTCGAGACGCTTGCGTGCATTGCGTATCGCGAGCCGATCGCAAAGCAGGAGATCGATGAACTGCGCGGCGTGAACTCCATTTTTTCATTGCGAAGCTTGCTGATGCGGGGGCTTATCGAAAAAACGAAAAAAGACGACGATACTCGCACGGAGTATTATCGCGTGACGCTGGACCTTTTAAAAAAATTAGGGGTCGAAAAAATAACCGACCTTCCCGAGTATGGCGTTTTTTCAAAGAATGTTTGAGAAAATAGACGCGGCTGATCATCGTACGATCAATCGCATACGGATCGTGGCGGCGCTTGTAGCGGCGCTTGTGTTTGGCGTGGCGCTGCGCGGACACATGTTCTCGCAGGAAACGCTTGCGGTAAGTCCGGTTTCCGCGCAGCCCGCGTTCGTGTATGATTCGGCGATCGCGCGCGGCGATGTGGAGAAGGACGCGGTACCCGCAGAAGATGTTCAGCAGGAGGGCGATGTCGCGCCTTTCATAGAAGAGCCCGTGATGGCAGAGGTCATGAGCAATGAGAGCGTGCCGACTCCGGCGGAAGAGAAGGCAGAGGAAATTGCGATACGCATCGCTTCATCATCGGAAGCGGTTACGCTTTCCGCCAAGGCGTTCATCGTTGCACGCGGCGCAAGCGGACGCGATGCGGCGTATGAGAAGAATGCACATGTCCCGCTTCCGCCCGCGAGCCTGACCAAGGTGATGACCGCGGTGATCGTTGCCGAGTATATCGATCGCGATGACCGCGTGACCATAACGGCGCGCGCAGTGAACGCGGAAGGAGTGTCCGGTTCGTTGCGCGTCGGTGAAATATTCTCCGTTCCCGATCTTTTGAAAGTGATGCTGGTGGTTTCAAGCAATGATGCGGCGGTCGCATTTGAAGACCATTTCTCTTCACAGGGGCTTGATCTCGTATCGCTTATGAATGAAAAAGCGAGGCTCCTTGGCATGGTGGATACGCATTTTGTAAACCCAACAGGGCTCGATGACCCGGAACATTATTCGAGCGCGGCTGATCTTGCGGTGCTTGCGGCGTATTCGTTGCGCTACGAAAACATATGGGACATGCTTTCTGAAACATCGGACAGTGTTCGTTCGTTGAATAAAAAGATAACGCATACGCTCTTGTCGAACAACGAGCTTTTGCATAAAAAACGAACGGATGTGCTGGGCGGCAAAACCGGGTATACAAAGAACGCGGGGGGTTGTATGATAACCGTGCTTAAGTCCGGCGAAGTGATCGTGGTGCTCGGTTCGGACGAACGAGCAGGGGATACGGAGCAGCTCATCGAAACCTTGAAACTTGAATCTTAAAACATGAAACATAAATCGTTTATGCAGGATGTGTGTTTTACGTTTCGAGTTTTAGGTTTTATGTTTCAGGAATTATGATCGATCCATTTGTAGTCGTAAAAATCCTCGGATTTTCAATGCTTGCGTTTATCGTAGCGCTGTTTTCCACGCCGCTGCTCACGCACTTTTTGTATAAATACCGCTTAGGAAAGCAGATACGGTCTGCCGAAAGCGCGCCGATATTTGCGAGCATGCACGCGGGAAAAGCGGGTACGCCGACGATGGGCGGCATTTTGGTGTGGGGGACGGTGCTTGTGATAGCGCTGGTGTTTTCCGCGCTTGCCGCGCTTGCGCCCGACACGGTATTTGTAAAATTGAATTTTCTTACGCGCGAGCAGACGTATCTGCCGTTGGGCATCATGGTGGTCGCTGCGGTCATCGGCTTGTTCGATGATCTGCTCGGCATCTTAAAGATCGGGAAGAACGGCGGCGGGTTGCGCATGCGGGAGCGGCTGTTGTTTTATCTTGCCGTCGCGTTCATCGGCGCGTGGTGGTTTTATTTCAAACTGGACTGGAGCTTTATTCATGTGCCGTTTGTGGGTGATTTTGAGATAGGGTTGTGGTATATCCCCATTTTCGTATTCATCATCACGGCAACGGCGCATTCGACCAACATCACCGACGGGCTCGACGGGCTTGCGGGCGGCGTCACGGCTATCGCATTCGCTTCATACATATTCGTTGCGGCGGCGCTTGGGAAGCCGGAACTCGCGGTGTTTTGTTCCGTTGTCGTGGGGGCGCTTCTTGCGTTCTTGTGGTTCAATATCAATCCTGCGCGGTTCTTCATGGGAGATACGGGTGCCATGGCGCTTGGCGTGTCGCTTGGCGTCATCGCGATGCTCACCAATACAATGTTTTTCTTGCCGCTGTTTGCGCTGGTCATGGTGATGGAGTCGCTCTCCGTATTAGTGCAGTTGACTTCAAAAAAATTGCGCGGCGGGAAAAAGATATTCCTTTCGACGCCCATCCATCATCATTTCGAAGCGATCGGCTGGCCGGAAACGAAAGTGACGATGCGCTTTTGGATCATCTCCGCCATCGCAGCATCGCTCGGCATCGCGTTGTTCGTGCTTGACCGGAGCACGTAAATGTATATCGTAAAAAGTAAAAACCCTTCGAACAATGATGTGTTCGAAGGGTTTTTTGTTTACAAATGTTACTAGGAGTTTGCCCCGACGGTCCCGAGTGAAGCCACGGGAAGTCTCAGGCCGATTGCAACACCGATGTAGGGGTTGCCACGGTCTTCATAGCCACGGGAGATGTTGATCCCAGCTTTCTTTTCCACGCCGCTGATACAAACGTGGTCACACCATGATTTGCTTTCAGACGAGGTTCGAACATATATTTTCTCAAAAAGGCGAATGTTTCTTACTTCAAAGAAGGTGGTGATGAACCAGCTCATCTCGCCAGCATGCGGAATATAGAGGCCTTCCGGAAGGTTGCTCTGGGCATGCCATGCATATCCTTTTGCTTGCGCTTCCTTGCTGATGATGATCCATTGCGACTTCACCTCGTCGTTATGGCTAAAGAGGTATTTTTCGTACCAGTTGCCCATTGTTGTGGAAAAGAGCGCGGGATTAAGGGACCGAATTTTTAATAACCCCATTGGGATCGGCGGCCCTGCCACAATCGCACAGTTGTTTGTCTTGCACCAGCGAAGCGTTTCTTCCGACGGCACCGTTTTTTCAAAATCCCTGAAGCTGGTGTCGGTATAGGAGAGTCCGTGGCGAGCTTTAGCTATTTCATCTGGAAAAATGATGTCATCGCCAAGGATTTGTCGGGCGGTATCTCGTGTTCCGGGAGCTATCCCCGTTCGCAAAAAATCCTGAAGCTTGCGCTTGGTAATGCGTCCGTTTTCGATCTGCGCGAAAAGCTCTTTGAGCTGGGCAGACGTCGGAGAATCCTGTGTCCAGCCAGCAGCATGCGATTTTTCCATCGCACACCTCCTTGTGGTTGAATGTGTACCCGAACCGCTCGGGCTAGCGACTGCGTTAAAATATATTTTCAATGAGCGCAACAATTATATCAAATTGTCAAGCAAAAGTCAAGGGGTAAAAATGCGTGAGCAGTATATTTGTAGTATAATGTTTGTATGTACGATCTCATCATCAAAAACGGCACGGTCATTGACGGTAGCGGCACGAAAGAAAAGTTCATGGCGGATATCGCCGTGCACAACGGCGTTATCGTAAAAGTGGGCGCTCTTGGTACCGCGGAAGCGAAAAAAACGGTGGATGCAAAGGGATTGTATGTGTCGCCCGGATTTATCGACGTATTAAGCCATTCCGATACCAACCTGACGCTGTTTACCGCGCCCGGGCAGGAAAGCTTGATAAGCCAAGGGGTGACCACGATCATCGGTGGCAATTGCGGGTACTCGCTCGCACCGCTCATTTCGGGGAACGTGATAGACGCGGAACAGCGATGGACGGATCCGACGCAGATCAACATCGATTGGCTGCGGATGTCAGAATTCCTTGCAAAACTTGAGGAGAAAAAATTGGCGGTGAATTTCGGCACGCTCACCGGCTACAATACGCTGATCAAAGGGATACTGAAAGGAGACTATCGTCAGCCATCGCGCCAGGAGAACGAGATAGCGGCATTTTTACTTGATCAGTCGCTCGAGGAGGGTTCGGGAGGGATGTCTGTCGGGTTTGCGTATCTGTATCAGGACAAAAACTTCGCTGATCATCTTGAGGATCTGTTTGCCACGGCAAAAAAACAGAACAAGATAATTACCGTGCATCTGAAGGACGAATCGGATAGATTCCTCGATTCGCTTCATGCCGCGCTCGCGCTCGCGCGGGAGTTCGATGCGCCTTTGCACATTTCTCATTTGAAAGTGGTGGGAAAGCAATTTTGGCACAATTTCCAAAAAGCGATCCGGGCGATCGAGGAAGCGTCGGCCTCGGGCGTTTCCGTCACGTTCGATATATTCCCGTATGCTTCAAGCGCGCTCGCGCTGTATCTGCTCTTGCCTGCGTGGGTGAAGGTCGGAGGGCCGGATATGATCATGAAGCGGCTGAAGAACTCGTTTGAACGCGTGCAGGTGGTGAAAGATCTCAAAGAACAGGCGATCGATTATGACAAGATCACTATCGCGTCGCGCGCCCCCGATAGCGTATTCGTAGGAAAGACCATTGCGGAGATCGCGAAAGGGTTCGGGACGAATGGAGAAGAAGCGATCATCCAGCTCTTGCTCGGCTCGAATCTCAAAGTGATCGCGTTCGCGCATGTGCTTGATGAGGGGAATATCCAAATGGGCGTCGCGCATCCGCTTTCCATCATCGGCTCTTCCGGGGCGGGGTACTCCATGCCGCCATCAGCCCAGCGGGGAGACCTGCCGCACCCGCGCTCATTCGGTACGTTCCCGCGGTTTCTTAAAAAATACGTGGCGGAGAAAGATCTGCTTTCATGGGAGCAAGCGATCGCAAAGATCACCGGCGCGCCGGCGCGCTTGTTTGGCATCGCGAACCGCGGCGTACTGAAAGAAGGGAATAGTGCGGATATCGTGGTGTTTGATCCCCGCACGATCGCAGACGCCGCGACATTTCAAAATCCGTATCAGTACAGCAAGGGCGTGGAGGCGGTTTTCGTGAATGGCGCGGTTGCGTACGAGAAAAAAAGTTTTACGAACGCTTTCTCGGGGAAAGTGCTCCGATTCTTATAGGAAAAAATGGAACGCACATCATCCCATGATCATGCATTTCTTGCCTCCGTGGCCGGCCTCGTACTGTTCGGGCTTGCGATGCTTGCGACCGCTTCCGCGGTGCTCGCGTTCAATCATACGTCCGATAATTATTTTTACCTGAAGCGGCAGCTTGTAAACGGCGTCATCCCAGGCGCACTGCTTTTCTTTTTAGTGAGCCGTGTTCATTATGAAAAACTCAGAAAATTCGCGTTTCCGTTCATGATAGGCGCGGTTATTCTGACCGCGCTTGTGCTGGTGCCCCATTTCGGCATAACCGAGAACGGCGCGACGCGATGGCTCAAGGTCGGCTCATTTTCATTCCAGCCATCAGAGATCCTGAAGCTCGCATCGGTGCTCTATCTTGCGGCGCTGTTTGAGCCGAAAAAGAAGAACGTCGCAAAGGAAGGGTTCGTGCCGTTTCTTTTTATCAGCGGCGTGGTGGCGTTTCTTTTGATCTCGCAGCCGGATATGGGCACGCTCGGCGTCATTCTTATCACTGCGTTCGCGGTGTATTTTTTTGCGGGCGCGAAGCCGGTGCATCTGCTTGCGATCGTTCTGATAGGCATCATCGCGCTCTCCGCGTTCGTGTATGTTAAGGGGTATGCGTGGGACAGGGTAGAGGTGTATTTAAATCCGGGTAAGGACGCGCAGGGAGCGGGGTATCAGGTCAATCGCGCGCGAAGCATGATCCGTTCAGGGGGTATATTCGGTATCGGCTATGGCCAGTCGCAGCAGAAATCAACGGCGTTCTTGCCTGAACCGATGGGCGATTCCATATTTGCCGTTACCGCGCAGGAACTCGGCTTTATGGGGGTGGCGGGCGCGGTCGCGCTATTTTCTGTGCTGGGATGGCAAGGATTTAGGATCGCGCGGGATTCCCACACCGCGTTCGGACGGATGCTTGCCGGCGGCATTACCGTATGGATACTGGCCCAGGCATTCATCAATATCGGCGCGATATCGGGCATCGTGCCGCTTACCGGCATCCCGCTTCCTTTTGTAAGCTACGGCGGAACATCCCTTGTTGTTTTGTTGACTGCCTGCGGCATAGTTTATAGTATACAGAGGTCGTGTAACGCAAAACATGAAACCTAAAACTTGAAACTTGGCACATGGAGCTACGTGCCCATGATTCAAGATTCACGTTTCATGTTTTAAGATCTATGCTTATTGTTTTAACGGGCGGAGGAAGCGGAGGACATATTTTCCCGCTTATTGCTGTGGCAAAAAAAATAACTACGCTCGCAAAGGAGCGCGGTATTGAAGATATACGATTTTTATACGTCGGGCCGAGGTTCGATGAGATATCGGAAGAGGTGTTTCGGCGGGAGGGGGTAGGACGGGCGTATATCCTTTCAAGCAAATGGCGCCGGTACATGAGTCCGCTCAATATCATCGACCTGATCAAACTGCCCTTTGCTATTCTGCAGGCGATAGGGATATTGTTCTGGCAGATGCCGGACGCGGTGTTCTCAAAAGGCGGCTATGGCAGTTTCCCGGTAATGGTGGCGAGCTGGATCTTTTTCATCCCTTCGCGCGTCATTCACGAATCCGACAGCGTACCCGGTGTTGCAAACCGCATGGCGGCGCCGTTCGCGAAGCGCATCGGGACGGCATTTGAAAGCGCGGCGCTGAAGTTTCCGGTGAAAAAGACCGCGGTGGTGGGCATGCCGATCCGCGACGATCTATGCGGGCAGGACCCGAAAAAAGCGCGCACGTTCTTTGACATCGTTTCTGAGCGCAAAGTGGTGCTCGTGATGGGGGGCTCGCAGGGAGCGAAGAAAATAAACGACGCGATCGCGCAGATCCTGCTCAAATTGGTTTCAAAATACGAGGTCATTCATATATGCGGACCGCATCAATACGAGGAAGTGAAATCGGAAGTGGCCGCGATCGCGGGCGCGAATCTCGGCGGATATTATCATCCCTATCCCTTTCTTACCGAGGAGATAAAATTCGCGCTGACGCTTGCGGATGTGGTGATATCCCGCGCGGGCGCAAGCAGTATTTTCGAGATCGCCGCATGCGGCAAGCCGAGCGTTCTCGTTCCGCTCCCGACCGCCGCGCAGGATCACCAGCGAAAAAACGCGTACGAGTACGCAAAGGCGGGAGGAACGATCGTGATCGAAGAAAATAACCTCACGCCGAATCTGCTGTACTCCACCATCGCTTCGGTGCTGGATGATCCGGCCGCGATCGCAAAAATGTCATCGGGTGCGGCGGCATTCGCGACGAAAAACGCCTCTGAGACGATCGCAAAGGAGATATTGCAATTGCGGGGAGTGCTGTAATGAATGGCAGAATCTAGAAGTTAGAATTTAGAAACTAGAATGAAAACAAACGAAACAACTTCTGTGCGTGTGCGCATCGCCCCGAGTCCGACGGGGTTTTTGCATGTGGGAACCGCGCGCGCGGCGCTTTTTAATTTTTTGTTCGCGCGTAGGCACGGCGGCACATTCATCGTGCGCATTGAAGATACCGACGCGCAGCGCTCCGAGAAGAGATTCGAGGATAATATCATCGAAGGGTTTACGTGGCTCGGACTTACCTGGGACGAAGGGCCTGATGTGGGCGGCCCATACGGCCCATACCGGCAAAGCGAACGGAAAGATCTGTATCGCACGCATCTCAAACTGCTGCTTGAACGTGATCTTGCATACCATTGTTTTTGCACCAAAGAGGAACTTGAAGCGCAGAAAAATTACATGCTCGCAAACGGCATCCCGCCAAAGTATTCCGGCGTGTGTGCAGGGTTGGGAAAAGACGAAGTTGCGCGAAGGATCGCAGACGGCGCGCTGTCCGTTATTCGGTTTAGGGCCACAGCAAAGAAGCTTGCATTCGGTGATGGCGTGAAAGGGAAGATCGAGGTGGATACGGAGTTGATCGGTGATTTTACCATCGCAAAGAGCGTTGATGAGCCGCTCTATAATTTCACCGCCGCGATCGATGATGAGCTGATGCGCATCAGCCATGTCATCAGAGGAGAAGACCATATTTCCAACACTCCCAAACAAATACTTATTCAGGAAGCGCTGGGGTTTCACACGCCTCACTATGCCCATCTTCCGCTCATTTTAGGTCCCGATAAAAGCAAACTTTCAAAACGGCATGGCGCCGCGTCTATCCTCGAATACCGAGACGATGGGTATCTTCCGGAGGCGCTTGCGAATTTTCTTGCGTTTTTGGGATGGCATCCGGGCGGCGAAAAGGAATTTTATTCTCTTCTAGAGCTTATTTCGCAGTTTGATATCGCTCACGTGAACAAGTCGAACGCGGTATTCAATATCCAGAAACTCGATTGGTTCAATGCGCATTATATCCGGCAAAAGTCCGATGACGAGTTGTGCGCGCTGTGCCTTCCGTATCTGCAAAAAGCGGGAATGATCGACGCATCGACAGACAGGGAGAAAGTGAAAAAGATCGTGGCGCTTGAAAAAGAGCGTCTGAAAAAATTATCGGACATCGTCCCGCTTTCATCTTTTTTCTTTGCGCTTCCGGAGTACGCATCAGAAATACTGGTGTGGAAAAAAAGCGATGCCGCAACGACCGCAAAAAGCCTTGCGGCATCATGCGCGGCGCTTGAAGCGCTTGATGCGCCGCAGTTTACTGAAGAGGCGGTAAAAGACGCGCTTGGCGCGGTTGCGTCTGAATTCGGCAACGGCGCAGCATATTGGCCGGTGCGCGTGGCGCTTTCCGGCATGGAGGCATCTCCGGGTCCTGTCGAGATCGCGGAGGTTTTAGGAAAAGACGAAACAATAAAAAGAATTCGTGCGGGCATTACGCGCCTGAACATGATCTGAACTATGGAATACGCTTTTTACTTGACTATGGCGGCCATCGCCTGCAATCTTTCTTTTATCTTAACGGAAGCGCAGCCCTTCATTATTATTATTCTTATAAAAGGGCGTGAGAGGATTAAAGAAAGATTGCAGGCGATGGCGGCACAAGAACATGATTTCGTAATACAAAGGAGCACTGCATGAGCAGATCACGCACAAGCAGAGCGATGATCGTATGCGCCATTGTGGCGGGAGCCATGGCGTTTTTTGCGGCGAGCGGCTCTCACGCATCGCTCATTGATGATCTCAAACAGCAGATCGCGGAGAAAGAGAACGAAATAAAAGAACTGGAACTGAAGAACGCGCAGTATCAAGGCCAGCTCGATGCGACGAAGCAGGCGAGCACCTCGCTCAAAGGAGAGATCACGCGGGTGGAGCGTGAGATCAACGAGCTCACGATCACCCTCAAAAAGACACAGACCAAGATCTTTGAGACGAATGTCCGCGTGGAGGAGTTGAAAGATCAGATCGCGGTGAAGGAGGGGGAGATCGGGGCTTCGAAAGAGCAGCTCGCGCATATGATCCGCGCGTTGAATTCCCGCGATGACACGGGCTTGCTTGCGCTGGTGCTTTCTGCGAGCACGTTTTCCGACGTGTTCAGTCAACAGCAGTATATCGTTTCTTTGCAGCGCGAGGTGCAGGCGAACTTGAACGATCTGAAGGATTTCAAGCAGGAACTGCAGGCATTCAAAGCATCGCAGGAAAAAGAGAAAGCTTTTCTTGATGTCTTGGAGGATAATTTGAAAAACCAGCGCGAGATCGTTACCGACCAAAAGAGCGGGAAAGAAACGCTTTTGAAACAGACAAAAAACAAAGAAAAAGAATATCAGCGTCTTATTGCGGCAATAGAAAAAGAACGTCAAGCGACCGAAAAAGAGGTGAATGTCCTTGAGGCGAAATTGCGGCTTGCTATCGATAGGGCGAAGCTGCCGGTGGGCGCCGGTATCTTGAAATGGCCTCTCGATGATGTCCGTATCACGCAAGGGTACGGCAAGCCGAATTGGAGGGCGGCGTATGATTTCCATAATGGCATTGATCTTGGCGCACCCACGGGAACGCCGGTGCGCGCGGCACTTTCGGGAAAAGTGGTCGGCGTGGGGAACAACGGAAAGTATGCGTACGGGAAGTGGGTGAGCATCGATCATGGGAACAAGAACATCACGACGCTGTACGGACATCTTTCATTGCAGAAAGTGAGCGTGGGACAGGTGGTGGGGACGGGGGATATCATCGGGTATGTCGGGTCAACCGGTTATTCGACGGGGCCTCATCTTCATTTCACCGTGTTCGCGTCGGAGAGCTATACGTTACTCAACAGTTCGTCTGTCTCGGGATTGAAGATCCCCGTCGGAGGAACGATCAATCCGCTCGATTATCTGTAAACTCAAGACATGAAACATGAATCTTGTCTCCCTTCGGGAGATCCCCCGCAGGGGGAAAACATGAACACAGGATTCAAGATTCAAGAAACTTACGGCGCCGCACTTGATGCGGCGTTTTTATTTTTTAAAACACCATATATGTGCATAACTTCAAACAGCATCATGTATGGCGCTCTGTGATACGTAAAAAACATAGATGAATAAATGATTTTCCAGCGTAGCGGGGTGTGCTGTGCACAATGGGTGGAAATGGTTTGATTTGGATGTATTGTGGTGTATAATGGGTATTATGTGGGGGATAGTGGATAAAAGTGGGGATAACGCTTGAGAACTGTGGATAATGTTTAAGCAGTAAGTCTATATATGTTCATCGGGGAATATCACCATACGATCGACGAAAAGGGGAGAGTTGCCGTACCGGTGAAGTTCCGGAAGGAACTTGTAAGCGGGGCGGTGGTGACCAAGGGGCTTGATGCATGTTTGTTCCTGTATCCCATGAAGGAATGGGAAACGCAAGCGGTGCGCATCGCAGAACTTCCCATCACACGGTCCGATAACAGGGCATTCAACCGGCACATGCTTTCAGGGGCGATGGACATGGAGATGGACAAACAGGGGCGCGTGGTGATCCCTGATTATTTAAGAAAATTCGGCGGCATCAATAAGAAGGTGGTGGTCACGGGTTTGTATAACAGAATTGAAATATGGGATGCGGAAAAATGGGAGCAATACAAGCAGACGACCGAAGCGGAAAGCAATGCGATCGCGGAACGAATGGGAGAGCTGGGGATTTAACCCGTAACTGATAACAAAATGCCGAAGTCGTCATGGGTTATGAGGTGAAAGTTTATGATACATAAGCCGGTTCTTTTACAAGAGGTGTTGGAGGCGCTGCATCCTGCCACAGGACAATGCTTCATTGATGCGACCGCAAACGGCGGAGGGCATACGTTCGCGCTATGGGAGCGCGTGAAGCCAAACGGCATGGTGCTTGCGATCGACAAAGACCGCGACCTCGTACAGCGGCTTGCGCAAGAGGCGTGCGAGCGGAAGGCGAATGTCATCGCGGTGTGCGGCAGCTACGGAGACCTTGCCGCGATCGCATCTGAGCACAATGTGGCGAATGTTGCGGGCATACTGTTTGATCTCGGATATTCGAGCTATCACATTGACCTGTCACGAAGGGGATTTTCGTTTCAGAAGGATGAGCCGCTTCTCATGCGCTACGAACCGGGAGATCGCATGGAGAAGGGGATGACCGCGGCAGAGGCGGTGAATCAGCTTTCCGAGGTTGAGCTTGCCGATATCATCTATCGGTATGGAGAAGAAAGGCTTGCGCGGCGCATCGCGCGCGCGATCTGCGTGGAACGAAAGAAGGAAAGGATCCTGACAACGAAACAGCTTGCAGACATCGTTGCCCATGTGTATCCGAAAAGAGCGTTCTCCCGCATCAACCCCGCGACGAAAACATTTCAGGCATTGCGCATATTCGTGAACCAGGAGCTTGCGGAACTTGAAAGGGCATTACCCCAGGCGCGTGATATCGTTACGGAAGGAGGAGTAGTCGCCGTCATCACGTTTCATTCGCTTGAAGACAGGATCGTCAAACGCTTCTTTCAAAGCGAAAAAAACAAAGACCTGGATATCATTACTAAAAAACCAATAGTGCCGACAGCACAGGAAGCTGATGAAAATCGGCGAGCGAGATCGGCGAAGCTGCGGGTGGCGGTAAAAAAACACACACAACAATGAGCTATACGATCGCATTACATAAATATCATACGACACGCACGGCGCGCTTTGCGCAGGCTCGTTCGCGCGACACAGGCGAGTATGCATTGCTTGTGATAGGCATATGCGCGGTGGTGGCGCTCGCGGCGCTGTATGTCGTCGAGGCGAATACGCTTATGTTCTTAGAGAGAACCGTCCCCGTGAAAGAGAGCGTTGTTTCGGAGGTAAAGAATAGTGTGCAGGGGCTTGAGATACAAGCAACGCAAATGCAGTCCTCGCAGAAAGTGCAGGAGGCGGCACTCTCGAAAGAAATGGTGTTTCTCAACGCCGTAAGTTATGTGAATGCGGGGGAATCATCAGTGGCAATGGCGGGGACAGGGATAACACGATGAGCGCACGCAATACACCATGAAAGGAGGAGTGGTGAAACATCAGCAAAATACCGCACAAAGGGTTCATTGGATATTCGCCCTTTTTTTGTTTTTTGCGGCAGCGATCCTTGTGCGATTCGGGACGCTGCAGCTTGGGGGAATGCACGCGGGCGCGGCGCGCGGCGCAGGTGCCGCATTGCTTGAAGAAGAAGGGGTTGCAAGCGAACGAGGGGAGATATTTTTGCAAGATCGGTTTGCCGCTCGCACGCCGCTTGCGATGAACAAAGATTTTTATACCATTACTGCAGACCCCAGACATGTTGCTGATAAAGAAGCATCAGCGCGTTCGCTTTCGGAAATACTCGGCGTGCCGTATGAATCGGTCATGACCAAACTTTCAAAAGAGAACGATCCGTACGAGGTGCTTGCAACGAAGGTCGCAAGCGAAGTTGCAGAGCGCATAATGAAGTTCGAGCTTGCCGGGATACATTTTGAGGCGACACGAGGAAGATATTATCCGTATCAGCGCATGGCGTCGCATATTACGGGGTTCCTCGGCGTGCGGGAGGATGTGCGTGTCGGACAATACGGGCTAGAAGGGTTCTATGACGATGCGCTCGGAGGGGGTGGCGATGTCGAGAAGCTTATTCTTTCCGTTGATCCGAATGTCCAGTTTAAAGCCGAAGAAGCGTTGCGGCATGTCATTGAAAAGTGGGAGGCAAGCGCCGGCTCGGCGATAGTCATGGATCCGACAACCGGAAAGATCCTTGCGATGGCAAATTATCCCGAATTTGATCCGAACGAATACGCAAAAACAGAGAACGCATCTTTTTTCGTCAATACATCGGTGTCGGGGCAGTTTGAGCTCGGCTCGGTGTTCAAACCGATAGTGATGTCGGTCGGCGTGAACGAAAAAGCGGTGACGCCCGACACCACCTATGAAGACACGGGGCAGGTGAGCATTTCCGGATATACCATCAGGAATTTCGACGGAAAGGCGCATGGCGTTAAAACAATGACCGAGGTGCTTGAGAGTTCGCTCAATACCGGGCTTGTGTTCGTGCAGCAAAAGATCCCAAAGGAAACCATGCGGACATATATCGCGCAATTCGGTTTTGGCGCGAAGACCGGGATCGATCTGCAGGGAGAAGCAAAAGGGGATGTGAGCAATCTCAGGAAGGACAAGGACCTTGAATTCGCCACCGCGGCATTCGGCCAGGGCATTTCGATGACGCCGCTGCAGATGATCACCGCATTTTCTGCGATCGCAAATAAGGGTGTTCTTATGCGGCCGGAGATCGTTGATAAGAAAGCCATGCGGAGCGGGGAAGAAATAGCCGTAGAACCGGCGGCGGTGCGCCAAGTGATCACGCCAGACACCGCAAGCGCGCTTACAAAGATGCTTGTTTCCACCGTAGAAAATGGGTATGATAAGGCGAAAATAAAGGGCTATTTCGTCGCGGGAAAGACCGGAACCGCCGAGATCCCCGATCAGGCGACCGGAAAGTATCTTACCGATGAAACACTGCACACGTTTGTCGGGTACGCGCCCGCGTATCACCCCCGCTTTACCGTGCTTATCAAGATCGACAAACCGAAAGGAGTGCGGTTCGCCTCAAGTTCGCTTGCGCCGGTGTTTGCCGAAGTGATGTCCTATCTTTTAACGTATTACGAAGTTCCCCCAGACCTTAAATGAAAAAAATTCTGCAACTATTCCTTGCATTGCTCGCGCGCCTCATGCTTCGCCGGTATACACCGACGATCATTTGCATTACCGGCAACGTTGGCAAGACAAGCACGAAGGAAGCGGTGTTTGCGGTCGTTGGCAGCAGTTTTTCAGCGAGAAAGAGCGAGAAGAATTATAACAACGAAATAGGGGTGCCTCTGACGATCCTCGGTATCCATTCGGGCGGTAAGAGTGTATTTGCATGGGCGATCCAATGCGTGCGCGCATGCGGCAAGCTCGTGTGGACGAGATACCCGCAAGTGCTTGTGATCGAAATGGCGGTTGATAGGCCGGGCGACATGGAATATCTTCTCTCCATAGTAACACCGACGATCGCGGTGTTTACTTCCATGGGGGAGATGCCGGTGCATGTTGAAAATTTCGTGAGCGCGCAGTCGATGATACGAGAAAAAGTGAAGCTTGCGCATGCGGTGGAAAAGAACGGATTTGTCATCGTGAATGAAGACGTACTCGCATGGAGAGAAATAAAAACAAAAGGAACTCTCGTGCGCTATGGTACCGCGCCTTATGCGGATGTGAAGATCCATACGCCGGAATATAGATTCTCAGTTGGGGATGAAGGGTCGCCAGCGCCGATCGGCATCACATTTAAAATGGAATACAAGGGAAGCCTTGTGCCGTTTCGGCTCGATGGCGTATTTGGCATGGCAAGCGGTACGTATGCGGCAGCCGCGGCGTGTGCGGTAGGAATGGCGCTTGAAATGAATCTCGTTGAGGTAGCCGGCGCATTGCAGAATTACACCCCGCCCAACGGGAGGTTGAAGCTCATTGAGGGGATCAGGGGAAGTTTCATACTGGATGATACGTATAACGCCTCGCCCTCTTCAATGGACGTGGCGCTTGAAACGCTCTATGCGCTACCTGCAGAAAGAAAGATAGCGGTGCTCGGTGATATGCTGGAGCTTGGGAAATTCACTGAAGAAGCGCATCGAACAGTAGGGAGAAAAGCGGCAAGCGCGTGCAGTGTGCTGGTAACGGTTGGCGAGAGAATGCGGCTTGCCGCAGATGAAGCAAAAGCGCATGGATTCGTTGAGAATGAGAACCTCTTTTCATTTGATACCGCAGAAGATGCGGGGAAGTTCATGGCGGGCATTATACAAGCAAAAGATCTTGTTATGGTGAAGGGCTCGCAGAGCATGCGGATGGAATACGTCGTAAAAGAGATCATGGCGCATCCCGAGCGCGCAGAGGAGCTTCTTGTGCGGCAGGACAAAAAATGGTTACAATCATAAAAGCATGGAACTTGAAACCTGAATCGTGGAACTTGGAGCTTGCGTTTCAAGATTTAAGTTTCATGTTTCAGGTTCGCGGCGCATTCGTCTAGTGGTTAGGACGCTTGGTTCTTTCACCCGCCTAAAATTTTGCCCCTATCGTCTAGCCTGGTCTAGGACGCATGGTTCTCATCCATGAAACTCGGGTTCAAATCCCGATGGGGGCACAAAATTTTGGGCGGGCAAGTCCAAGGAACAGGGGTTCGATTCCCCTATGCGCTACTAGAATAGTATGATAAGGGGGAATCGAAGGGTATTACAAAAACATGAACTGCTTCATGTTTTTGAAAACCCGGGCTCTGGAGGAAAAACGAAGCATGTCCTGAGCTTGTCGAAGGACGGCGGAGTTTCGGAGGAAGAGGATTCCCCTATGCGCTACAGGATTCAAAAATTTTGGCGGGCAAGTCCATGTAACACGGGTCAAATCTTCCCTGTTTGTCCAAGCTCCCGTTTTGTCTGAATCCGCCAGCTGGCGGAGAAGCCACAAAACGCAGTGCAGGGAGGCCGAAGGCCGAGTCGTGAGCGAAGCGATTGGTAACAAACAGCAATCCAGCGAGGCGTTAGCTGAGTCGTGGTTCCCGATTTGTCTGAATCCGCCGGTTGGCGGAGAAGATACAAATCGTCATGCCTTCGGCAGATCTACCGTAGGTACGACAATCCCGCAATGGCGGGGCCGTCGGGGCTACTAGTTTATAAAAACACCTCCTTTACGGGGTGTTTTTATAAACTAGTAAGGAAATTAATAAGGAAGCCGCTGACGAATTAAATATTTTCCTTATCTTTGCTTGCATTTCCTTATTGAAATCGTTATAAATTTTAGGGTGTCGGCAAGGCGGATCATTTTTTATATGGTGAAAATTGCGTGGAGCGTTGACCGCGCGACGGTGAAAAAGGTATCATCAAATCAATTATGAAAAGCGAAGAGGCAAAAACAGAATTGTCCAAAGGCATGCGCATCGCAAAGGGCACTACGGGTATCGTGGTGATCGGGCTTGTTGCTTTGATGGCATGGTATCAATTCGGCGGCGCGGATCACGCGATCTTTACATCGCTCAAAAGCAATATCCTCTCGCTCGTGAATACCGCGCGTGAAACCGTCAGTTCGACATTTGGGGGAGAAAAGTTATCCACAGTGGGTGGTGAAGGAGCTCCTCTTGAGAGTGCAACGACCTCCGTATGGCAGACAACACAAGCGGTGCAAGGGGAGAGCGTATGGGGCGTGTATAAGGAAATGCTTGCGGATAAGGAAATCGCTTTCCGGAATCAAACGGTGAACGGCCTTAAGAACATTACAGTGCTGCAAAACAATATCCCCATGGAGCGGCTTGCGGCAAACTCGCTCACCCAAGGACAGGAGTACTCCGTACTTGACGCCGATGCGGCGGCAAAGTACGCGGGCAAGGTCAAAGAGGCAAACGAGAAGCTGCGGGGCGGGGCGTCACTGAGCGATTTGAGTCCGGACCTGCAAATGGCGTATCAGCTTGCCAATGCGCCGTCGTACGAATTCCTTTATTCGCTTTCTGTGGATAACATACATTCGGCATACGAGTGATGCGTTGGGCTCATATATGGCACTACCCAAACCCTTTACAGGGAGGCGTGTTTATGATAAGCTCGGTTGCAGGTAATTTTTCAAGATTATGTTCAGTATCATCGAAACGGGCGGCAAGCAGTATGTGGCTGCGGTCGGCAAGAAAATATCAATAGAGAAACTGGAAGGGAAAGAAGGGGAGAACATTGTATTCGACAAGGTGCTTTTAGTTGCGGCTTCAGATGACGATGTGAAAGTGGGCAAGCCGTATGTTGCCGGCGCGAAGGTTACCGGAGAGATCATGAAGCAAGGGAAGGGGGACAAAGTTATTTCTCTTAGATATAAACCGAAGAAACGCGTGCGGGTGAAACGAGGGCATCGACAGTTGTTCACCGAAGTGAAGATCGTAGAGATCGAAAGTGGGAAATAAACATAGTATTCAAAAACCATCGCGTTTACCGCGGTGGTTTTTTTGTTTTTACTCGCTACTCGCTAAATTCTATTTTCTATTCTCAAGCGCATTGATAAGCGTTTGCTGGTCGGCGTATTCAAGCTCGGCTCCTGAAGCAAGGCCGCGCCCGAGGCGATGCACAGAGATGCCGAGCGGTCGGATAAGTTTCTCAAGATACAGCGCAAGCGCGTCGCCTTCGACGGTCGCGTTCATCGCAAGCACCACTTCCATGTTCTTTTGCTTTTCTTTGGGGAGTTGCTTTTGGATATAGGCGATCCTCTCTAACAGCTGTTTGATGCTTTGCTGCGCCTCTTTTTCCGGTACATCGACATTCTCGCCGACGACGTGGTACGTGCCTTTATATACACCGGTCTTTTCAATGGGGTCGATGTCCGATTCGCGCTCCACCACGCATATGGTGGTCTTCACACGCTTTGTATCGGCGCATATCGCGCATGTTTTTGAATCATGTTCTTCCTCAAACCCCGCGAGACATATGGGGCATACTTTTATTTTTTCTTTTAGAGTGATAATGTCGCTCGCAAGACGCTCCACGGTATGTTTTGGCAACTTGAGGAGATGAAACGCAATGCGTGCCGCTTGCCGCGGGCCGATGCCGGGAAGTTCCGCAAGATGGTTAATGACGGCTTGGATTGCCTTAGGAGTCATAATGCGTTTCGCAACTCAACGCGAACAATCTTTGCTAAAAAATATCCTGGGGAATTTGAGAATCCTCGAAGTGGGTCGTAGGGTTTTCAAAGCTTGAGCGCCGTTCGTTGAAGTAGAGTTCCACGTTGCCCAGCGGGCCGTTGCGGTGCTTTGCCACGATAATATCCGCCATGTTCTTGCGCGAGGTGTTTTCCTTATCGCGATCTTCGCGATAAATGAACATCACGACGTCCGCGTCCTGTTCGATACTGCCGCTTTCCCTGAGGTCTGAAAGCTTCGGACGGCGCACGGTGCGCTGTTCTACCGCGCGCGACAGCTGTGAGAGCGCAAGCACCGGCACGTTCAATTCCTTCGCAAGTCCCTTTAATTCGCGCGAGATCTCGGTGATCGCCTGCACGGGGGATTCATATGATGTTCTCGGCTGGATAAGCTGAAGATAATCTATGACCAACAAGCCAAGCCCATGCGCCGCCTGTAATCGGCGGGCCATGGTGCGTATTTGCAAGATATTCAACGCGGAAGAATCTTCAATAAAGATCGGCGCTTCGGAAAGGGATGAAAGCGCGTCGCGTATCTTCATGAAATCGTTGTATTCGCCATCCTCGGAAAGTTTGCCTGTTCGTAATTTCCACACATCCACATGCGCTTCGGCGGCGATGAGTCTGTCCACCAATTGTTCTTTTGACATTTCCAAGCTGAATACGCCTACCGGCAATTTCGTTTTTGCCGCGACATGGCGCGAGATATCAAGCGCGAGCGATGTTTTTCCCAAACTCGGCCGTGCCGCGAGAATGATAAGATCGGAACGCTGCAACCCGGCAAGGATGTTGTCGAGCCCGGGGTAGCCGGTAGGCACGCCGCGGGTAAGTCCTTTTTGCTGGTGGATGCGCTCGATCCTTTCAAATGCTTCTTCGAGCGTGTTTTTAATGGGTGTGAGCTCCTCGGAAAGCGCATCTTGCGAAATGCTGAATATTTTTTGCTCCGCTTCGTCAAGAAGCACATCGGTGTCTTCGTCCTCGCGGTAGCCGAGCGCGGCAATGTCGTACGAAGCATGAATGAGGTCTCGCAGGACGCGCTTGTGATGCACGATCTTCGCGTGCGACACGATGTGCGCGGGCGTAGAAACGGAATTGACGAGCGTGGCGAGATAACCCATGCCGCCGATCTCTTCGAGCGCGCCGAGCGATTTCAACCGGTTTGCAATATTGATGAGGTCGATGGGATTCTGTTCCTGGAAAAGATAGACGATCGCATCGTAAATGATCTGATGGCTTTTCTGATAGAAATCCCGCGTTTGAATAACATCCGCGACCTTGATGATCGCTTCTTTGTCGAGGAGGAGCGCGCCCAGCACCGCCTGCTCCGCTTCAATGTTTTGCGGAGGTATCTTGCCTTCGATAGGCGGCGATGATTTGGTGTAGCGTGCCATAAAACTTGGAACCTGAAACTTGGAACCTGAAACTTGAAACATTAAAAAGTAGTTTCAAGATCCAAGATCCGAGTTTCATGCGTACGTCCTATCTTACTTGCCTGCGGGAATAATTTCAAATCCTTCTTTAGTGTCTTTGAGCGTGTACCCCTGTTCCAAAATGCGTGCGCGCACAGCGTCCGCTTCCGCCCATTTCCCTTGTTTTCGCAGGAGATCCCGCTCTTTTGCGAGTGCGGTGATGCCCTGTGGGATTTGTGTGGAAAGGGTGTTTATAAGAGGCACCCCGATAACACGTTCTACGTCCTTTATGAATGAAATCATCGCTTTCGCGCTTTTTGCTGAAAGCGTTTTTCTCTCGATAAGAGGGTTTGCGGCGCGGATCAGGGTAAATATCGCCGCAAGTCCAGAAGGGGTGTTGAAGTCGTCATCCATGGCGGCAAAAAACTTCTTTTCGTATGGCGCGACGGCAAATGCTTTGCCGCTTTTTTGTTTTATCGCCTTTAATCGACGAGTAAAGTCACGTATCTTTTCCAGATTGCTGGCAGCTTGTGTAAATAATTTTTCAGAGTAGGGAAGCGGGGATCGGTATTGTGTAGATGTCACAAGAAAACGGAATGCATCAGGATCATGCGTTTCCACCATTTCTTTTCCAGAGATCACGTTGCCGAGTGATTTTGACATCTTGGTTTTTCCAAGCGTCAGAACGCCCGTATGCACCCAATATTTCACGAACGGCTTTTTACCCGATGCGCTTTCCTGCTGGGCGATCTCCGCTTCATGGTGGGGAAATTTCAATTCGCCCGCGCCCCCGTGCAGATCGTATTGAGGGCCGAAAAATTTCTCAGAAATTGCGGTGTCTTCGATGTGCCACCCCGGCCTGCCTTTGCCCCATGGCGAATCCCACGCCGGCTCGTATTTTTCATTTGTTCCTTCGCGCGCTTTCCAGAGTACGAAATCGTACGGATGTTTTTTATTCTCGTCTTTTTCAAGCCGCACCGACTTGTGCAGTTTTGCAAGGTTCTGGCCGGAGAGCTTGCCGTAGTCCTTGAACTTCTTTACTTCAAAATATACGCTCCCGTTCTTTTCATACGCGTATCCTTTGTCGATCAGCCGCTTCACTTGCGCGATGATCTCGGGTATGAAATCGGTCGCGTACGCGTATTTGGAAATACCGATGACATGCAGTTTCTCGCATACCGCCTGGAATTCGGAAAAATATCGGGCAGGTATTTCGCTCCATACAACATCTGCCGCGCGTGCCGCGTTCACGATCTTGTCGTCGATATCGGTAACATTTTGGAGATAAAAGACCGTATATCTCCGCAGACGGAGATAGCGCGCGATGACGTCGTAGTTGAGGTATGTTTTGAGATTGCCGATGTGTGCGGAGTTGTACGGCGTGATGCCGCACACGAACATCTGCACGCGTTTGCCTTTGCGCGGCTTGAAGACCTCTTTTTTTCTTGTGCGCGAGTTGTATACTGTAAGCATGGGCTTTATTGTAGCATGCGGCGACGCGCGGAAGCACTATTGACAAGGCAATAGCATTGGTATATAATAATGCTCTGACCTTTAAAAATAAAACCGCGCCATAACGGCGCAAACAAGGAGGGTTTATATGAACAACGGGGTTGAAGGGCTTTTGCTCGATGGCATGCTTATCATTGCCGCTGGAATAATATTTTGGGCAATATGGCCAGATTTTAAAGTATTTTTAGAAGCAACCAAAAACTAAGGAGGTTGTGCCATGGAAAACCCAGTGCTTCATATTGAAGTACTCGTCGGCGTCGGACTTATAATCTTGGCAACGAAGCGGCTTTTCGGGAAAAAATACCCGATGGACAAGGTGTGTCCACGGTGTAAAGAAGAAACAAGTTTGTTTGCCTTCAGTACGAGGGAAAATGCGGATATCTGCCATGGATGCGCAGATATCGAAGAGGACGGGGTCGATGATCTCATCCTTTAAAAAAGTTATAAATAAAAAACAGACCAGGGAAGGTCTGTTTTTTATTTATAACGTTTGCTTGTATTTGTATGAAAAAAAGAAGATAATGGAAGAAAATTAATCCATACGCATTTATGCCATACGAAGCGAAAAAATTTGAGCATGTGGTGGGTATGCAGGGATTCAGCGACCAGCTGCTGAAAGATCATTTCACGCTGTATCAGGGGTATGTGACGAATTTCAATAAACTTGACGAGACGCTGATGGGGATGGAAAAAGCGGGTGTGTTTGGTACGCCCGAATTCGCGGAGCTTAACCGCCGGCTCGGGTGGGAATTCAACGGCATGCGTTTGCATGAGTTGTATTTTGACAATCTCACGAAAGAACCGAGAAAGATAGATGAAAAGTCGGCGCTGTATGCGGCGATCGTGAAAGAATTCGGTTCATACGATATGTGGGAGAAAGATTTTGTATCAATGGGAGCGATGCGCGGCATCGGATGGGTGGTGTTGTATCATGATGTGGCAGCTGAACGATTGTTCAATGTATGGGTGAACGAACATGATGTCGGGCACATGGCGGGCGCAGTGCCGCTTTTGGTGATGGACGTATTTGAGCACGCGTATATCCGCGACTACGGTATTGCAAGAAAAGAGTATGTTGCGAAATTCATGGCGAATATCGATTGGGCGGCGGTCGAGAGGCGGTATTCCCAAGCATCTTGAAGTACGAAATATATTTTTTTAATCGGCTATGGCCGCTACCACCCACAATTCTTTCTTTTATCCTTTCACGCCCTTTATAAGAATATTATTGAAGGGCTGCGCTTCCGTTAAGATAAAAGAAAGAATTGTGGGTGGTAGCGGCGCAAAAGATTTTGCTTCGTAATTCAAGGTTGGTAAAATAATGAAAAAACGGCGCGACGACACACGGAAGATCATATTTTTTTCGTTAAGCGGTCTTGTTGTTATGGCAGGACTTGTTTTTTATATTGCCGACGCACAGAAAAACGGCACGGTGATAATTAAAAATAAAGACAGCGCGGTGGTGGTCGAAGAAGTGAAAGCTATCGTGCAGAAAAGAGAACGGAAAATTCCCGATGTGGTGAAGGCGGTGTATGTGACAATGTATACTGCTGGTAATCGCGAGAAGATGGACGCACTTATCCAGCTTGCAAAGGACACGGAGGTGAACGCAATGGTGATAGATGTAAAAGGGTCTGAAGGGGAGCTCGTGTTCGATTATCTTGACGTGGCGGCGTTGCTTGAGAAATTGCATGAGGCGGATATTCATGCGATCGCACGCATCGTCGTGTTTCAAGACAGCAGCGCCGTGGCGCGCGCGCCAGAAACTGTCATCAAAAAAACAAGCGGGGGAGTGTGGCGCGACCGGCGCGGGTTCGCATGGGTCGACCCGGCCGCAGAAAAAGGATGGGACTATGTGTTTGATGTTTCAAAACGCGCGCTTGACGCGGGGTTTGACGAGATCAATTACGATTACATCCGTTTCCCGACCGACGGCAATTTAAACGCCATGGTATATCCGGCATGGGATGAGCAAAACACTCCGCGACACGAAGTGATCAAAAAATTCGCGATGCGGGCGCGCGAGGTGTTGAAGGCGTATGCGCCGAACATGTCCCTTTCCATTGATATTTTCGGGTATACGTTCATACAACAACATGACCTCGGCATCGGCCAGCGGCTTGAGGATATGATCGAAGCGTTTGATTTCGTGTATCCGATGGTATATCCGTCGCACTACAGTGCGGGCAATTTCGGATTTGCGAATCCCGCCGATCATCCGTACGAAGTGGTAAAAGGTACGCTTGAAAGCGGGCTTGTAAAGATGGGGGAAAACGCGACCTCATCTGCGCACCACATCCGCCCCTGGCTGCAATCGTTCAACCTCGGCGCGATATATACGTCCGATTTGATGCGCGCGCAGATACAAGGAACGCGCGATGGGCTTGGCGACACAAGCTCGGGGTGGCTGTTGTGGGACCCGAAAAATCAGTATGACAATGCGCGCGTATATCTGGAGAAAGAATAGGGTTGCATTGCTTCTTCGCTATTTCGCGTGTTAAAATACCCCCATGTCCATCCGCCTCTTTACGTATCGTTCATCGCTCCGCCTCCTGCTTCCGATAATCGCCTTCGCGTTCTCCTCGGCCGCCGGCATCTCGGTTGCCGCATGGCTCGACGCCCCCAATGCTCCGCCCAACTACGGCATCTCCGCCCCCAATACGCAAGAATACTTCATGCCGATGAACTTGAGCGCCA
>JACRAK010000001.1 GCA_016234725.1 Candidatus Azambacteria bacterium
AAAGCCAAACTGCCCGGCAACCAACAAAAGCATCCTCGACGAGCTGGTCGCACTTGCCGGACACCAGACACCATCAAGTCCTTCACTGGTCGAGGAGGGAGTGAGAAAGGTCGAGGAAGGACTAGCTCTTATAAAACAAACTCTTAATTAAACAACTATGACAACACCTCAAAAAGAAGCACTGAAGCATCTTATAATCGTTTTCTTTTACTCTGCGGTATCGTCCATCCTGCCGCTTCTGATCGCTTATGTTCAGAACGACCCTCGCTGGACGTTGCTGATCCCGGTGATCAACTCGGCGTGGTATGCCGTAAGCCGATACCTTAAAGAGCAGAAACTGATCGATGAGGAAACGGCTCGTGGGGAGCAAGGAACGGTCTAAACTTAGCGAAAAACCGGTCCTAGTAGACCTTCGCGGCGAAGGCCGGAACATCGAAAGTAGCCGGATTTTCCTTGAATTGTAGCCGTAATTGGCGTATAATTTTATCAAGTTTACTAAAAGATAACGATCTAGCCGCAATTACTGGTTCAAAGTTGCGGAAATCGCCACCGCAACGATCAAAACACCGCCTCTTTATGAGGTGGTGTTTTGGCGTTATAATGTGGGAAGGGATTCGAACCCGTGGGGCCGCAGGCGATTTTTAAGCGTAAAAATCGCGTCGAAATGAGTACATTTTCGACGAACATTTTTAATTGGTGTAGGTTTCAAGCACTAGTAGATGCTTGAGGCGAATCTTCCCGATTTGCTTGAACGGAGTGAAACTGCAAATCGCAATCCCGCCATGACAGAGCCGTCCGGCCCGCCAGATATTCAAATTAGAACTTTTAGTTTTAAGGGACAAAAAATTTTTAAATTAGTCAATTTATGGCTTATAAGGACGTATCGGAAGATGCAATAAATTCAATAGCAAAATTCATCAACCAAAAGAGTAATAAGAATTACTCGATTCCAGTACTTGGTGATGAAGCAAATCCAGAAGTCCCTCATATTTTTGAGATTATTCCATTTACTGAAATTGATAAAACTTCACGTAAATTTTATGCAATAGACGGTAGTTATAACTCACAAGAATTTTATAACGGTATGTGTATCGCGGTGTATGCAGTTGGTTATATTTGCTACCAAGATGGAAAACAGATTTGTCTAAATGACCTCAATGATCCAGTAATATTGGGGAAGTCCTATTTCCCTGAAAGAATATTGATTATTAACGACGAGGATAAAGAGGCAATATATGATGAATTATTCTCTTTAGATCCAGTTAAGAACCTTATGACTTTTTTTGGTGATTCGCCAAAAGAAGTTTTTGCATACGATAAAAAAGCAATTTGTACTACAACTTCAACTCTGCTCTCATTTTGTCAGGGGGTTCTTGAATTGGCTTTGGTCTATGAAATTGCAAATCTCGAAACTACTAAAGCCGGTGATTTTATTTTACGTGATGGTACCTTAAGACCAGTAGATGTTAAACAGAAATACTCTGTTGCTCTTGGAGAGTATCTTAAAAAGAAAGAAATCATCATAGCTGCAATAACAAAGAATTCTGGAATTAAAATGGAGCTGTCTTACACGTTTAAGCAAATTGACGCTTACTTGCAGGATAAACTCAAACCTGTTTATTCATTTAAGAATCCAGATCCAAGAAGCCAAAAGCTTTGTTGTTGGTTTGAAGTTCCAATAACAGTTCTTTCTAGTGCATATGGCCAAATGTACATCAAAAAAGAACTCACGGGTGGTAGAGGCTTCGGTCTGTTTTTTGCGGCCCGATTAGACTATGTGGAGAAGTTGCAGAATTACGATTGGCTCGTTGTTGATGTGAATATTTTTGACGCAATTCCTGGAATTAAAACATCTAATACTAAACGGGATATGCCGTTTTTAACAGATCTGTTCAAAGAACTCACACGCCTTACCCAAGAACATTATATTCTAGGGTATCCTTATCCGTTGGTAGAGGTACATAATTTCATTACTCTTAAAAAGGCATTCAAGGATGAAATAGTAAAGAGAGTGAAATTTGCACTATATGGTAACCAGCAAATGGACAATGTGGATATCGAAAACATCTTCTTGGATATACATGACCGATTTTAATAATTTTAAAACAAAAATATGATAAACAAAGAAAATTTTGGAGTTTTGTACGGACAAAAAACAACGGAAGACGCCCTGCTTATTTACTCATCTTATGCGGATTCTAAAGCAAGTCCTCACACTGGTGACTTTATTGTTCTTGCTCCAAAGGATGAGAGTGGAACAAAATTTCTTGCGAGAGTAGATGCGGAAATTTATGATGAGGATCCTATTTTTAAATCACAGGACAAAACCCTTGTTGCAGTTCATTACGCTCGTATTGCAGAACGAGAGCTTTCTGAAAGAGATAAACAAAAAATCTTTAGCTACACATACAAGGTTAAGATTTTAGGCACTTTCACAAATGATGGCAGCGGTATAAGCTTTACTACAGCTGTAAGAAAACTCCCTACAGTTTCTTATCATGCACGACATCTTTTACCAGAGGAGATTAAGTATATTTTAAACAAGGATAATCAACAGGAAGGAAGTCAGCCAGCCGCTCTTGGATATCTCTGTATTGGGGATTCTGAACAAAAAGCAAAAGGAGAAATTGTCTTTGATATCAATAAACTTCGCAACAAGCGAACAATGGTTTTTGCCCAATCTGGTTTCGGCAAAACAAACTTGGTAAAAACTCTTATCTATCATGCGATCGGTGATATGGGTTACGGGAAATTAATTTTTGACTTAAACGGAGAATATGCGCTTAAGAGTGAGAAAACAAATGGCTTGGGCGATATTAATGAACAAAAAATAAAAGATAACCTAGTTGTATATACAGATAAGTCGATTCCTGTAGAATATAGTGGCCATTTCATTGCAGGTGGAAAAGTCGCTTTAAATATGTACAAGAGTTTATCTGTGGGTGATGTGCTGAATTTCACAACTGGTTTTTCCGACGTGATGAAGTCTTTTCTTATATATTTGAACGATGGCGCAGGAAATTTCATGGAAAAAATCGAAACCTACGCTAGCGACCCACAACACCTGTATAAAGATTTTCCTGATTTCTGGGGTCAAGAGAAGACTGATAAAAAAACCGGAGAATTTAAAGATGAGGCAAAAGCCCGTCCTACGATTATGGGTATTAGAAAAAGAATCGGCTTTCTCTTAGATGAAAAAAGTGGCCTGCATTCTAGTACCTCAACTTTAGTAGATGATGTTAGTAAATATTTGCGAGAAGGTAAAACCGTGGTCATTGATCTTTCAATGAAAGATAATACGGAATCAAGTATCATCTCCACAATTCTTGTTCGCAAGATTTTTGAAACCAATAAAGCGAGTTACACTACCGAAGAAGATATCGGAGACCCAATCCCTTGCGTAATCTTTGTTGAAGAGGCACAAAACGTCTTGTCGGAAGAATTTGTAAAATCAAATGCAAATCCTTTTGTACGAGTTGCAAAAGAAGGTAGAAAATTTGAAATTGGGTTAGTCGGCATCACTCAAAGACCATCAGCAATCTCTGAAGAAATCAGAACACAAGCAGACAATTTCTTCGCATTTCATATGGGGAATAGTGATGATATTCATGCTCTTATTAAATCTAACGCGAATTATGATGGCGTTATAGCAAAATTTATTCAGAGCGAGACGATCCCAGGTAACCTGTATATGGTTTCTTCTACTCAAGCCTTCGTTTTGCCTATTAGGGTATATGAGTTTGAAGAAATGATAAAAGCAAAACTATATAATAGCTAAAATGCTACAACTTGATCTAAAAAAGAAAAACAGCATAAACCTCCTCTTCAGTGATCTCGACAAAAAGGATGCTCATACCCCCGGAGAGAAAGTAAAACTCTTAATTCTCAGAGACTTACTTCGTTTGGATTGGAAAATCACTTTTGGTGACAATAAAATTATTGTTGCTCCTCCAAAAAACTACGATAAAGAAACCATTCGCCGATCAATGTCTCATAAACGCAAGGAGTCTATTGATAATAATGCCGAATGGATAAAAAAGAATCTCGAATTTGCTAGAAATAATTTGGCAAATGGAAATGATGTTTTGAAATCAAAAATCAGACCTATCATTGAAGTGTGCGAGACGCCTAAACAGCATGCTCTTTTTAAGATGTATCGATATTATTGGTCTTCTGCACATAGTGAATACGTAGGCAGAAGAATTAAGTTAATTATCAGGGATGCGGGATTACCCGGAAAACCGGTTATAGGAATAGCCGCACTAGGTAGTTCTATCATTCATATTCCTGATCGTGATAATTGGGTGGGTTGGGACAAAGATCAGAGAACAAAAAACCTCATTTATGCTATGGATGCATATGTAATTGGTGCATTACCTCCATACAACCATTTGTTAGGTGGTAAGCTCGTTTCTTACATTCTTGCTTCAGAAGAAGTGAGAAAGATTTATAAAAAGAAGTACAAAGATAAAATCACCTTAATTGATAAAAAGAAAGCGAGTGATCTTGTTTGTATTTTTACAACTAGTTTGTATGGTAAAAGCTCTCAATACGATCGAATAAAATATAAAAGTAAATTGCTTTATATTCCCATAGGAGAAACAAGAGGGTTTGGAACCTTACACCTATCCGGTGAGACATTAAATGCTATGCTTGAATTACTTAGGTCTAAAAATATTTCTGTCACAAATAAATTTGGAGATGGACCAAGTTGGAGCATGAGGGTTATTAGAACTGTGGGAGATATACTTGGATTTGATTCAGGCTTTCTTTTGAAACACTCCTTTAAAAGAGGTATTTACGCTATTCCACTTGCAAGTAATTATCGAGATTTTTTAAATAGCAAGGACAGAAAACCAAAATATTATAAACGCTCACTTGAAAATGTGGTGTCATTTTGGAAAACACGTTGGCTAAAAAATAGGAGACAAAATATTGAAGTTATCCAAAGGGTGGAAGCTTTTAAAAAGGCTGATTTTAACATTTTATAAATAAGTAATGGGAAATCCACTTCCAGTAAACACACATAAGGGAACTCTCGGAGAGTTGTTAGTACAATTACGACTACTTGAGTATGGAATACAAGCAGCGGCTCCTATCAAAGACAGTGGCAATGACCTCATTGCGATTAAGGGAGAAATTACAAAATTTATTCTAGTTAAAACAGAGAATCGTTTGCGTGAGATGCCGTTGATTTATCATTATGCGGCAATTGTCGAGTTGGAAACGGACGCTAATGGGTCTTTGTTATTAGATCAATCCAGAATTTGGTTTATAAAAAAGGGCGAGGGTTTGTCTCACAAGAGATTGCTGACTAAAGATCTTGTCGAAGAGATTTTTGGTTAGTCTCGTATTTTCCATCCTAGACAGAATATTCAATTGTATTTTTACCTTTTGTAGACTCTGGCTGGGGAGTTTCAAACCATTCGGGATGTATTTTATAGATCGCACTTAATTCCTGTATACTCTTATCAAGAGTCGTGAAATTAAGCCGTCTTTTCGGTTCGAATTTCGGGACATCGCCACCGCATAAAACAAAATACTCCCAGAAAGGGCGTATTTTGTTTTATTATTACACCATTGCTACACCCCCTGCTCGGAGCGGTCGAGGACGCCGAGCTCGATGAATGCGTCTTCGTATATCTGAATGACCCACTGCGCCTCTGAATAGGTAAGGTGATAATTCACATCATGCGAGATGAGATTGCGGATCTTGTGGCATTTCCAGATGGCGTTGACGTTGGAGAGCTGTTCTGTGGTGATCTGTTTGAGCCGATCGCCCATGTCTTTCCCTTTATACGCCATTTTCTGTAACAGATCGTCGAACAACTTATCGGCCTCGATGATAGCAAGCTTGTATTCCGCCTCCTGCATCGTGCGCATCCGCGCTTCGATGCCGTGCCACGCGACCACGAACGTATCTTTTGCCACCGGCACCGCTTTGCGCTTGACCGATTCGCCAAGCAGATTGAGTTCTTTTCTTATATTCCCCGTCTTATGCAACAGATAGATAATGTGCATTATGAAAAAAAGCGTGAGCGCAAAGAACACGAATTTTATGAGCAAGAAAAGCAGCATTCCGCTCTCGGACCCCACAAACGCCGCCGCGCTGTCGCCGGCGCTTTCAAGTTGTGTTTGCACTGATACGGGGATTTGAAGATCGGGAGGCATGTGGGTGAGAATCAGGAATGAGGAATCAGGAATTATGAAAATACTCTGGGACGAATACGTTTTTTATTCTTAATTCCTTATTCATGATTCCTGATTCTATTATAATTTCTCAAACTCTTTCCCTGCGGTAAATAATGTATCTTCGCCCCACCACGGCGCGATGAACTGAAGCCCCACCGGCAAACCGCCCACGTCGCCGCACGGAAGGGATAGCGCGGGAAGCCCTGCGAGATTCACCGGCACGGTGAACACGTCGGCAAGATACATTTCAAGCGGGTCTTTTGTTTTTTCGCCGATGCAAAACGCCGTCGTGGGCGAGGTCGGCGTGGCGATCATATCGACTTTTTCAAACGCTTGTGCAAAATCCTCTTTTATTTTCGTCCGCACCTGCTGGGCTTTTTTGTAATACGCGTCATAATACCCCGCCGAAAGCACATAGGTGCCGAGCATGATGCGCCGTTTCACTTCTTTGCCAAACCCTTCCGAGCGCGACCGTTCATACACCTCCGCAAGCACGCCGCCGCCATTCGCCTCGTATGTCGAGTAACCGTATTTAATGCCGTCATACCGCGCGAGATTTGAAGAGACCTCCGCAGGCATGATGATATAATACGCCGAGATCGCATGCGAGGTATACGGCAAGCTGATCTCCTCTATCTTTGCCCCCGCATGCTCCATTTTTTTGATCGCCTGTTCTACGCTTACCCGAACGTCTTTGTCCATTCCTTCCACGGAAAAATATTCTTTCGGCACGCCGATGCGCGCGCCCGCAAGCGAGCGGAGCGGCGTCTTTGTGTGGACTTGTACCGATAAAACGCTTGTCGCGTCGTGCGCGTCGTGCCCCGCGATCGCGCGGAACACAAGCTCCGCATCCGTAACGGTTTTGGTAAGCGGACCGATCTGGTCAAGCGATGATGCCATCGCCATAACCCCGTAGCGCGACACCGCGCCATACGTGGGTTTGAGCCCCACGACACCGCAAAACGACGCCGGCTGGCGGATAGAGCCGCCCGTGTCGGACCCGAGCGCATATGTCGCCTGGTCGGAAGCGACCGCCGCCGCAGACCCGCCCGAAGAGCCGCCCGGCACGCGCGAGACGTCGCGCGGATTTTTCGTCGGGAAGAACGCGGAGTTTTCGGTGGAAGAGCCCATCGCGAATTCATCCATGTTCGTCTTCCCCAAAAACACCGCATCGTGCGCCCTTAATTTCTTGATCACCGTTGCGTCATACGGCGCGATATAGTCTTTCAATATCTGCGATGACGCGGTCGCCGTGTGTCCTTTCATGAGAATGTTGTCTTTGATCGCCACGGGTATGCCCGCAAGCGGAGAAAGGTCGTTCCCGAACCGCAGTTTCTCGTCTACCGCATCCGCCTGCGCGAGCGCTTCATCGGCCGTATGATTCACGTACGCGCATATCTCCGCATCTTTCTTTTTACTGTGCGCAATATGCGCCTCGGTGAGCTCGCGCGCGGATATTTCTTTCGCGGCAAGTTTTTTGTGCGCATCGGTGATGGTGAGTTTGAGTAATTCTTTATTCATACGCTAAGATTGAAATCAGCTTTTTACATTTTACATACTTTGCATTACGAAATGTCAGATTCGAGGCGCGCCGAGTAGTGAAGCCGAAGCTGTACTATATAGTACTGCGAGGCGAGACACGGAGGCGGAACGAAGAAGATGGCGTTTTGCAATGCAAAGGATTACAAGATAGCTTTTACTTTTACGTACCCGTCATCTTTGTCCGGTGCGGCGTTCACGAGCGCGGCGACAAGCTCAAGGTCTTGCGCGTGCGCTTCATCGTTGCGAAACACGTTCGTTTGCTCTCCGGCACGCCCGGTTGCTTCCGTACCTGCGGTATCTACGGCGTTTAACTCTGACACATACGCAAGGATAGAAGAAAGCTCGTGCGCGAACCGAGAAAGCTCTTCATCGTCTACGTGAAGATTTGAAAGCTTTGCTATGTGTTGTATTGTCTTTTTATCCATAGTGCTTTTGATTGCGTTTCGTAATCCAAAGATAATACGTTTTACTTGAGCATATTCCGGAACTCTTTTTCATCAACGATCGTCACTCCCAGCTTTTTTGCGTTGTCGTATTTTGACCCCGGATGCGCGCCCGCCACCACGTAATCGGTATTTTTCGACACGGAGCTTATCACATTTCCGCCGCGCGCGCGTATTGCTTCTTTCGCTTCATCGCGCGTCATCGTTTCAAGCTCGCCAGTGAGCACGAAGCTTTTCCCTTTCAATTTCTGCGCTGTTTTTTTGACCTTTGGACTGTGTATGATGATACCAGCGTCGGCTAATTTTTGCAAAAGCCGCCGCGCGTATGCGCTGTGAAAATAATCGTACACGCTCTGCGCGACGACATGGCCTATGCCGGGAATTTCTTGTAATGCTTCCAAGGAAAATTTTTGAAACATCTCAAGAATCTCATTGCTTTTGACTTTTGACTTTTGACTTTTGACTTGCTCGGCGAGGAGCCGAGCGGTTTCTTCGCCCACGTGCACGATGCCAAGCGCGTAGAGAAACTTCGCAAGCGGAACCGTTTTCGCTTTCTCGATCGCGGCGATAAGCTTGTCGGCCGATTTTTCCGCGAACCGCTCAAGCGGGATAAGGTCTGCCTTTTCTATCGCAAAAATATCGGCCGGGTCAGACACCAAGCCCACATCGGAAAGCGTATCCAAGATCTTCCACCCGAGCCCCACGATGTTGAACGCGGGCTTTGCCGCAAAATGATACAGCGCTTCTTTGTTTTTTGCGGGGCATTTTTTGTTCACGCACCGCACGATCACTTCGCCTTCGAGGCGCACGACTTCTTCATTGCACACCGGGCACCGCTTCGGCATGACAAACGCTTTTTCTTTTCCGGTGCGGAGATTTGGGATCACGCTCACGACCTTCGGAATGACATCGCCCGCGCGCTTCACCACCACCGTATCGCCGATCTTCACGCCAAGCCGCGCTATTTCGTCTTCGTTATGAAGCGACGCATGCGATACGATCGTCCCGCCTATCGGGACCGGCTCGAGATGCGCCACCGGCGTCAGTGCGCCCGTGCGGCCTACCTGCACCACGATATCTCGTATTGTCGTCGTCGCTTCTTCCGCGGGGAATTTGAACGCCACTGCGCCGCGCGGCGCTTTACCCACCACGCCAAGCCGAGCGAACGTTTCGCTGTCGTTCACACTTATCACCATGCCGTCTATTTGATATGGCAGCTTCTCGCGCTTTGTTTCTATGTCGCGATACAGGGCATGCACATCACTCACCGTCCCGCATACACGCGCGTATGCATCGGTGCGAAACCCCAGTATGCGTAAAATATCGTGTTTTTCGGCATGCGTGCGCTGGCCAAGGTCGGTGACCAGATCATAAGCCAAAAAGTCGAGTTTGCGGGATGCCGCCACTTTTGGATCAAGCTGGCGGATAGACCCCGCCGCCGTATTGCGGGGGTTTGCATACAGCGGCTCGCCGTGCGCCTTACGCTCGCGATTGATCGCTTCAAACACCCTTTTTGCCATGAAAACCTCGCCCCGCACCTCTATATTTCCTGTGTGTATATGGGCATTCAGGATCTTCATGATTTTCTCGTTTTGCACGATGGTTAAGCGGTTTTTGGCTTCTTTGGCGATACATGCGGGGTCAGGAAGAACAAGAGGGACCGCCTCAATGGTTTTGATGTTTTCCGTGACATCCTCGCCAACCTTTCCGTCGCCCCGGGTGGATGCGCGCTTCAAAACGCCGTTTTCATATTCAAGCGATATCGCAAACCCGTCTACTTTCAGCTCGGCAAAATACCCGTGCGCCCCCCTGGGATACACCTTCCTGATGCGCTCTTCCCATGCGGCCATATCGTCTTGTGAGAACGCGTCTTCGAGCGAAAGCATCGGTGAACGGTGAGGCACTTTCGTGAACGCATCAAGCGGCGCGCCGCCGACGCGCTGGGAAGGCGAATCGGGCATGAGCAATGAGGGGAATTGCCGCTCGAGTTTTACCAGCTCGTTTTTGAGCGAATCGAGCGCAGCGTCCGATATCTCCTGCCGGTCAAGGACATGATAGAGATACCGATGATGGTTGATCTCCTGTTTCAGTTTTTCGATGCGCTCTTGCGCTTCTTGCTTTGTCATAGAAATTAGAATCCAGAAGTTAGAATCTAGAAGCAGAAAATATTGCGTAACTCTCTGCGCTTTTTCTAGATTCTCATTTCTAAATTCTAGTTTCTATCCTAAAGATTCTCATACACGATCTCTATTGCGCGATTCGTCGCGCCATACGACCCCTTGGTGATGATACGCGTGCAATCGAGCGCAAGCGATGACGCGGGACATCCGGGAATCCCGGCCGCACCTTTAAGGACATGCAAATACGCATCGACTTGGCATTTCTTGTTCGCCATGTTTGTAGAGAAGATCGGCGCTTCACAGCTTCCCGTGGGAAGCTGAACGTGATCATTCGCAGCAATAACGTCGAAAGATGAAAATGTGGTGTCCACGCGCGCCTGATACAGCGTGTACTCCATCGCGGTATCGGCGGCATACACCGCCTTCAGCGAATCCGCGACCTCTTTTGATATTTTGAACTCGCGCACGAACACCGTCGAAACAAAGATCGCCGTCGTGAGCGCCGCAGAAAGCATCAGCATCGCAAGATAGATGGTGACGCCGGATTCACCAACTTTTGACTTTTGACTTTTGACTTTTGACTTCATCATAGCGAGCGGGGAGAAATAGTGGTTTGCAGATCCATGCGCGTAGCGACATCTGCCGCAGTGCCCGCAGACGCCGCCTGCATCGCTATGGTGATGCGCGGCTGCGACAAGGACGAGGCGCCCGACACATCAAATGTCAGCGCGCTCACCGCGATGTTTGCCGCCGTGATCGGCTCAGGGGTCAGCGCATCGCTTATATCGTCGTCAAACATGATCTGCCCCGTGGGAACGTCGAGATAAAACCGCACTATCGCGCCGTTGCGATTGGGCATATTCGATCTGAATTGAATATCCGACGATGCGTTCAACACATACCCTTCCGACGCCTTGATCATCCCCATGCGCATTTCTTTTGCCATCACTTCCATCGCATATCGCGCGTTGTCAGCGATGTTCTGCATGGTCGCGGACTTCCCTTGCCCGCGTAGCGAGATCATAAATGTGCCCGACATTATCGTCACCACCACTCCAAAGACCCCGATGGCGACCATCAGCTCGATGAGGGAGTATCCGCGCTCAGAATGTAGCGAGTAGCGAGTAGCGAGTAGTTTTTTCATTTCCAATTATAAAGATAATCTTCCGCGGTGATGCTGCAGTTCGTGCCGCACGTCGTGGTGACAGAAACCCTCAGCTGCTCCGGAGGACCGGGGATCACCTGCGTGGTCACCGCACGTGAGAACTGCGCGGGAGATGCCGTTTGAACATAATGCGCGCCATCGAAAGAAAGGTTCGCGCCCGATGCGCACGCGCCGTCAATGGTATCATACTCACTATTGTATTGAAGGCACGCGTTCGTGAGCGCATCAATGCCGTCGGTCCACGTTCTTCCCGCAAACCAATTCCTATCGCGGATATTGCGCACCGCCTCGATGCCTTCTTGGGTGAGATTTGCCGCGATGATCTTGTTTTTCGTGCGCGTACCGACATTGATCGACTGCGTGATCACAAACACCGCGGTCGAAATGCCCACGGTGAATATCGCGATCGCCACCATGCTCTCAAGGAGGGTGAAACCGCGTTGCAACTTTTGACTTTTAACTTTTGACTTTTGACTTTGCATTATTGTATTTCCACTCTGCCGAAACGATTTATTGATACGCTCTTCGCGCCGGTGGACGACTGCAGCATGATCACCATTGGCGCCGTGCCCGTCGCGCCGTTCAAATACGTGATCGGCTCGGGCGCTTCAAACGCAATATCCTGCCCGAAGCTTGCGAACGTGACGCCGCTCTCCAAGGAACTAGAAGGAGTGCTTACCGCACCAACGCCGTCCCCATATTGATATCCGTTGTAATCAGCGCACGAGGGTTTGCTGTAATGAAAATACTGCGTCGCATCGATGATACGAACCCCATAAATGCAGATGGGCGAATCGGACGGAGCAAGCGAAAGGTTCTGCGCCTGCCTGATATCCAGCGCAAGCTTTTGCGTCGAACGCGAGATATTTTTTTGTTTCGACCCCACATTCGCAAACACGAGAGCAGACACGACCGCGATCACGGCAACCGCGACAAGCACCTCGATGAGGGTGAAACCGCGCTCATGGAACGTGAAACGTGAAACGTGAAACATGGATCTTGAATCTTGAATCCTGAAACGTGGAGCACGAAGCAACAAGCTTCGATTGAAGCATTGCGCGTCTGCTTTTTTGTTTTCTGTTTCACGTTCCATGTTTCAAGATTTTGGTTTCATGCTTCAAGTTTCATGTTCTATGTTTCAAGATCTATGCTAAAAGATATTCAAATACCACTGAATAACGGTATTGCCGTAAAAATATGCGATGAATGTGCCGAGCACGAGAAACGGACCAAACGGTATCTCGCTCTGAAGCGTTTTAAAATGACGCATGAGCATTACGCTCCCGATGACCGCGCCGATGAAATAACTGAAAAAGAACGCGACCAGTATCAACGGAAACCCCAAAAACAACCCCATGAATATGCCGAACTTCACATCGCCAAACCCTATCCACCTCCCGCGCGACGCAAGATACAATGCAAGAAAAAAACCAGCGGCACCGATGGCGGAAAATAGCGCATGCGGCGTCATCATAAACCCATTGCCAAAGAACGCATGCACCGCCACAACGCCAACAAGCGGATACAGGACCTTGTTGGGAATTATATAATGTTTCAGGTCAAACACAAAGATGACCAGAAGCGACGACCACACCGCAAAAAGATACGCCGTTTCCCACCCGTGATAGTACGCGGGAAGAAAGTTATAGATGAATGCAAATAAAAACGCCGTTATCAGCTCCACAAGCGGATACTGCCACGATATTTTTTCGCCGCATGCGCGGCAGCGCGTGCGCTGGACCAAAAAGCTCGCCACCGGCACAAGCTCGTACCACGAAAGCGTATGCCCGCATTTTGGGCACCGCGACCGGTCAAGCACAATTGAACCGCCCTCGGCAAGCCCCAAACCAAGAATTGATAGCAAGGGTGGCTCGGATGGAGAAGAGGTGCCCCCTGCACGCGAGACAATAGGCGCAGTCCCGTACCGAACGCAGTTCTGGTTCGGGGCAAGGCGGCAGATCACCACATTCAAAAAACTCCCGATAACAAGGCCGAATACAAACACGAGAAACATTTCCATGCATACAGCATACCAAAAAATAAACCGGACTTCCATGCGGAAGTCCGGTCTTATATCGTGTTTCGAGAGAAACTACGCTTCTACGCAAGACGCTACATCCCATGGACTTGCTGCCGCGCCTGGTGCGTCGCCGCAACCGCCCGAGTTACAGATGAACTTGAGGTTGCCCGCGCCAAGACTGTTCGCGTTTTCCAACCGTACGCCTAAACAAAACGTACTCGTATCAGCCGCGGTATTGCCGTAGTTATAGGTATTCGCTGACGTGTCGGTCGGCAACACCCTCAAAAAGTCACTGAGCCTGGTAGGGGCCACGCCATCAGTGATATCGGGAGCTCCAAGACCATTCACTGCGACAGCGTCCTGGCTCCAGCCGGTCGGACCCGCCGCAGTCACCTCGATCGGCGCCCGCTCCGGGCTTTGTTCCGATGCAAACAACGCTATTGCCGTCGTCATTGCCTGCGCATTCGATTTGCGGGACGAATCCCGCGCTTTTGACCTCGCGTTGTTGAGCGACACGATCACGACTGACGACAAGATGCCGATGATCGCGATCACCACAAGGAGTTCAATAAGGGTGAAACCCTTTTTCATTGAATTGCTTACCATATGTTAATAACAAAAAATAAATGATTGATTTGTTTATTCTGCGATCCATAAGCCCCAAGCTTGGGAAGGCCTATGAACGAACACACTCCTCACATTGCGCTCGACCTTTGCGCATTGATTCTATTATACACTGCTTGAGCACTACAAACAACAATACGGATATCCACACGCAGAGCTGTCTCGCACCGGGTCCTAATTGCAGCTCTCTGTAAACAAAACCCTTTCGCACCCTTTCTCGGTGCACTGAAACACCGATGTGTTCTCGGTCTCAAGTACGCCGGGCATCTTTATGCAAAACGCTCCCTTCGTATTTTCAGCGCGATAATGATAATCCGCCTTGGACGGTTCCACCTGCGGAACCTCTGTGAGATAGATCTTCTTTTTAGTATTGATGTTTACCCCCTTCATACAATATTGGACCCCAAAACAAGGGTTCTTAAAATCGGATTCCGGATACTTTCCATTATTATCCCTGGCATACGCGAGCACCGCATCGTTGATCGTCCGCACATCGCGCTCAAGGGCCGCGTCGCGCTCTTCGGACTCTTTTCCTTTGTTCTCCACGATAAAAGGAACGAATTTTTTCCGTGGTTCCTGCATTCCCGCCTGTTTTTGCGCATCGGCGCGGTCACTCCATGCCTGCCACCCAAAAAACCCAAGCACTGCGACAACCAGCACGATACCGATGACTAAAACAAGATTGATGTATTTTGTATTCATATGTGTATATCTTGAAACATGGAACTTGAAACAGAAAAGCAGACGCGCAATGCCTCAACCGAAGCTTGTTGCTTCGTGCTTCACGTTTCAGGATTCAAGATTCAAGATCCATGTTTCATGTTTCATGTTTTAGAAACTTTGCGCCATATCATACATCGGCATAAGGATCGCCATGACCATGATCGCCACACCGATACCAAGCACCATGATAAGCAACGGCTCGATGAGCGTGACAAGATTATCCATGACCACCGTCACTTCTTTCTGATAAAAATCCGCGGCGGATTTAAGCGTGCTGTCGAGCTTGCCCGATTCCTCGCCCACAAACACCATTTGCGACACCATCACGGGAATTTCCTTCCGCGTACGGAACACCGAGCTGATCGTGTTCCCCTTTTTCACTTCTTCGATCGTTTGCAGGAGGATCTCATGATACACCCTGTTGCGCACCACCTCGGCGGTGATCTCAAGCGCCTGCACGATAGGGAGCCCGCCTTGGATGAGCACGCTTAAGCTGTCGGTCATGCGCGCAAGATAGAATTTTTGGAACATTTTCCCGAATATGGGGATCTTTAACTGCACTCTGTCCCATGTTTCCTTTCCTTTTTGGGAATTCACCGCATACAATATGCCGCCCACGACTCCCGCGATGCCGATAAGCACCGCCCACCAATAATTCGCGAACACATCGGAAACACCGATGACCATCCGGGTCAGGAACGGGAGCTCTTGGCCCGTTTCTTTCAAAATAGACGTCAGGTTCGGCACCACCCACACCATCATCACGAACCCGATAGCCCCGAACCCGAAAATAATGAACGCGGGATACGTGAGCGCGCCTCTTACTTTCTGTAAAAGATAAAATTCCCGCTCGAGCCCGTCCGCGAGATACCGAAAAATATCCTCAAGCTTGCCGGACGCCTCTCCCGACTTCACCATGTTCACATAAAAATCGGAGAAGATCTTCTTGTGTCCCGCGAGCGCTTTTGAGAGCGATGCGCCCGCATCCACGTTCTTTGCGATATCAAGGAGCGCATCTTTGAACATCGGGTTGCTTGTCTGCTCCATCATGGTCTTGAGCGCTTCAATAAGCGGCACTTTCGCTTCAAAGAGCGTGGAGATCTGGCGCGAAAAGATAACGACCTCTTTGCGCGGCACGCGCCGGAAGAATTTAAACCCTCCTGAAACCAGCGCGCTTTCCGAGGAAGATCTGATATCGATCACGAAGAAATTGCTTCGCTGAAGCGCATCGATCGCGGCTTCTTTTGTCGCCGCTTCAATGGAGCCGTTTTTGATGTCGCCTTGCTGCGTACGGGCCTGATAAGAGAATTGCATAAGCGTTAAAACATGGAACCTGAAACTTGAAACATGGAATATGGAACTAAGAACCCAAGATCCAAGATCCAGGATTTACGTTTCATGTTTCACGCTTCACGTTTCATGACTTATCGTGACACCAATATCCTTAATTCCGAAGGATTCATTGAATGCACCGCCGCTTCTTCGTACGAGATCTCCCCTTTCTTCACCAACAACGCAAGCGAGCGGTTCAGCGAGATCATCCCTTCTTCCGCCGACGTTTCGATGACCAGGTCGATCTGATGCGTTTTGTTCTCGCGAATGAGATTCTTGATCGCGGGATTGGCGATAAGCAGTTCGAACGCGGCCGAGCGCCCGCCGCCCGTGCGGGGGATGAGCCGCCGCGAAAGCACCCCGAGCAACGTACCCGAAAGCTGCGCGCGTATCTGATTCTGCTGTGCGGGAGGGAACGAATCAATGATGCGGTCGATGGTCTGCGATGCGTTGTTGGTGTGCAACGTTGAGAACACGAGATGGCCGGTTTCCGCCGCGGTGATCGCCGCAGAGATCGTTTCCGGGTCGCGCATTTCGCCCACCATGATCACGTCCGGGTCCTGCCGAAGCACGGACCGAAGCGCGTTGCTGAAGCTTTTGGTGTCTTGCCCCACTTCGCGCTGATCGACGATCGCTTTGTCGTTATTGAACAGATATTCTATCGGGTCTTCGATGGTCACGATATGGCACGGGCGCTGATGATTGACCTCGTCGACCATCGCCGCAAGCGTGGTCGATTTTCCCTGCCCCGAAGGACCCACCACCAAAAAGAACCCCTGCGACATCTTTGCGATGTTGTGCAAGATGGGCGGGTGTCCGAGCTCATCGAGCGTACGGATCGCGGTCGGGATCAGCCGCATTGCCGCGGCAAACCGTCCGCGCTGCATGAACACGTTCACACGGAACCGCGCGATATCGTTGAAATTGTATGAAAAATCGAGCTCCTTATTTTCAAGGAACCGCACGCGCTGATCTTCACTTAAAATTTCCATCACGAACCGCTCCGCGTCATCTTCGCCGATCACTTCTTTTTCTTCAACGCGCACGAGTACGCCGTCGATGCGCAGCGTCGGTTTTCTCCCGACCGAAATATGCACATCCGACCCACCTCTATCGATCACCGCGTGAAGCAGCTCATCCAGCTCTTGTTTGATATCTCGTGCCATGAGTTTATTGCTGGGGAGTTTGTAATTTGATAAATAACGCTTCTACTTTCTTCACCACTTCGGAAGGAGTAAAATGCGCTTTCACGAAATAATCAAGCGCCCCGAGCTCCATGCCGCGAGTGATGTCCGATTCCTGCCCGAGATTGGTAAGCAATATCACCTGGATGTTTTTCAGCTTTTCTTCTTTCTTCACCTCCGTAAGCATCTCGATGCCGTCCATCTTGGGCATCACGATGTCCAAAAGCACCATATCCGGCCGCAGGCCGTCTTGGAGCATGGAAAGCCCTTGCTGCCCGTCTTGCGCCACCTTTACTTCATACCCCGACTCGATGAATTTCGTCTGATACATATCGGACAAAAACACATCATCCTCCACGATCAGAATTGTTTTTTTATTTTCCATAATTTTGATTAGCGTATGGCTTCGTTAGCTTGTGTTTGGCTTTCATGTTTAAAGTTTCATGCTTCAAGATTCATGATTCAGTATATACTGCTACGTCGTTGACTGCAAAACCTCTTCAAGGGACACCGAGCCCTCAAGCGCCTTTATAATGCCATCCTGCTTCATCGTGATCATCTCTTGGCGCAGCGATTCGTTCGTGATCTTTTCTTCGGTAATGCCTTCAACAATGATCTGCTTGAGTTCCCGGCTCATTTCCATCGCTTCAAAGATCGCGATCCTCCCTTTCGTGCCTTTGTGCATGCACTTTCCGCATCCGGCCCCCTCCCAGATGCGATACGTGCCGCTTTTTACGCGCTCCTGCGCTTTTTTCGGCATAGAAGCGATCGTTTCTTCAATGAGCTGCTTCGCACGGCCTTGCGCTTCCACCGGCTGCTTGCAATCATTGCACAGCTTCCGCACCAGCCGCTGTGCCACCATAAGCACCACCGAAGGAGGAATAAGATACGACTCAACTCCCATATCGATGAGCCGCGGGATAACGCCGATGGCATTATTGGTATGAAGCGTCGTAAGCACGACGTGTCCGGTCAGCGCGGCATGCACTGTCAGCTGAGCGGTTTCTTGATCTCTGATCTCGCCGACCATCACGATATCGGGGTCCTGGCGCAAAATACTCCGCAGACCGCTTGCGTACGTATACCCGAGCTCCGGCCTCACCGGCGATTGGTTCACGCCTTCGATGTTGTACTCCACCGGGTCCTCCAAGCTCACCAGATTGATGCCTTCCTTATTCACCGTGCCCAACAGCGATTGAAGCGTGGTGGACTTCCCGCTTCCGGTAGGACCCGTGACAAGGATCATGCCGTAGGGCTTTCCCACGGCTCGTTTGATCATCTCAAACCCCGTTCCGCCAAACCCCAGCTCTTCGAGTGATTTTACGCCCGCGAACGGATCCAACAGGCGCATCACGATCTTCTCGCCATTGATGGTCGGGAACGACGACACGCGAAAATCGATGATACTGCCCGAGATCCGCGAACGAAAGCGGCCGTCTTGCGGAACACGCGATTCGTCGATCTTTAGGTTCGTGAGAATTTTAATACGCGACACGATCGCGCTGTGGATGCTTTTGGGAAGCAGCAGGCTCGAATGCAAAATGCCGTCGACCCTGAAGCGCACCCGCGTATTTTTATCGAGCGGCTCGATGTGGATGTCCGACGCCCGCCCTTCGAACGCATGTTTGAAGATGACCGCCACCACGCGCGCGATCGGCGCATCTGCGGTAAGTTCTTCGATGTCGATCTTCTGCCCCGCCATCGCATCGATATCGGTGATGTCCTCTTCAAGCCGCTGGAGCGCTTCCTTCACCTCGCCATGCAAGCTTGAATATTGCTGGAATAGAAAGTCGAACTGCCGCGGCGTGATCAGCGAGATCTTCGCGTTCATGTTCTTGCTCGTGAGGATGAATTTGAGCGCGTCGAGCACCTTCACGTCCTGCGGATTCACGACGCCCACTTCAAGCGTGTCCTCGTCCACCCGGTCGAACGCGATGAACTTATACATTTTTGACGCGTCTTCGGGGATCTGCGAGAGCACATCGTGCGGGATAGCGTGGTCCTCGTCGAACACCTTCAGCGGCACGCCGTAAAACTTGCTTTTTGCCTCAAATACGACGTCCTCGGGAAGTTTCGCAAGCAATGAATCTTCTTCGGTGATGCGTTTTGTCCGCAGCTCATTGCGGAACGCATCCGCATCGGCATGCGTGATCTTGCCGTCTTTAAGAAGAATGTCTATGAGGGTGATGGGCATACACTAGAAATTAGAATTTAGCGAGTAGCAAGTAAAAAACGCGAGATGGGGGCGATAAGGGCTTGCTCTACTACCTACTCGCTACTACCTACTCGCTGGCTACCGAATGGGTCCTTCTTCCCCGGCACGGCGGTATCCGTCGTCCATTTATATCTTTTCAGCGACCGATAAAAATCATTCTGCAATTCTTCGCGAAGCGCGGATACGTTTCCCTCGATGATCTTCAGCGCCCCTTCCGAAACCTTCCCGCCCGTGATGCTTACGGACTGTTCCGCCCCTTCAGGCGCTCCGAATATGCCGTAGTTCATAAGGAAAAAACCGAGCCCGACCACCGCCGCGCCCGCTCCTATGATAATAAGAAGCGTTTTTCTTTTTCTTGGATCTTGAGGAAGCAATTGCATATATGATTCGTGAATCAAGAATAAAGAATCGGGAATGGAAGCGTGCTTTTTAATGTCTCTTTCTTAATTCCTGATTCCTCATTCATGATTCTCATGTGTCTTACTGATAATACGCGTCGATGTCCACCTTTAAAGACAATGGCTGCTCTGGGGCAGCGCCTCCCTCGCTCTTTCCCTCTTTTTTTTCTTCTTGGACCGCGCTCACGGAGATGAGGACGACATCCATAAGATGTTCGCTGGTCTCGATCGCGCGCACGAAATTCTTGAGACTCCGGTAATCGCCCTTCAGTGAAAGTTTCGCATTGATGGTGAAATGTCTCTTTTCTTTTTCTTTGCCAAGCGTCTTGCTTTGGCCGAAACTGATGGTTTCAAGCAGTATGCCGTTTCGTGAAGCCAGCCCCTCAAGCTCCACAAAAAGATTCGCGGCGCTTCCTTCGCTATGCGCGGGGATCAAAACCCCCACTCTCCCGAATTCTTCTTTTGCTTCGTTATATTGTGATTTCAAACGGCTGATATCCTGCACCAATGCGATCTGCGAATCGAATTCCTTTTGCTTCTCGTCCGCAATTCGCGCAGACGAACTCATTACTTGATATTTCGGATAGACCAGCACGACCGCGACCACCGCGGCAACAATGAAAAATAAACTTGCAATAAGATACCGCCTATCCATGCTTTATTTTTTAATTTCCATATTTACTTGAAACGACGCTGCCGGCTTTTTCGCGTACCCTATGCCGTCAAGCATAAATGCGGCGACGCGCTCATCACCCTTATATATCTCCGCTTGCCGCGCGAATACCGCGGTGCTTGGCGCAATGCCGTTCATCTTGATCTTTCGGGCCGCAACATCGATGACCGCATCCTCAAAGAAAACGGAAGGATGGGTCGATCCTTCCATGGCGAGAAAAAGCTTCGTCGGCGCAGTATGCGCTTCGCGCAATTCTTTCAGGATCTTCGCCTGCGTGCCGAGCTTTTTCAGTTCGTCGACCGTATCCGCCACCTCTCCCACTTTCAAATTCTTGATGTTCTCGCTTATTTCCGCAGTTCTCTTTACCAGCATCTGATCGTAGATATACGCCGTCGCATACCCGCCGATAACGATCGCCAGCACGACGAACGCGATCGTGGAAAGAATGCCGGGCACCCGGCTTTCTTCCTCCTCTGCGCCGTAATATTCCTGTTGTAATAATGAAATGTCAGGCATACATCATGAAACGTAAATCTTGAAACATGAAACGTAAAAAACAAACGTTCTTTACTATTATACTCCTATCTCTTGAATCTTGAAACTCATAACATGAAACTCAAGATTCAAGCTTCCCGGTTCATGATTCAAGTTTCAGGTTTCAAGCTTCGAGTTCCCTGTTCCATGTTTCATGTTTCATGTTTCATGTTTCATGTTTCATGTTTCATGTTCCATGTTTCAAGCCGTCACCGCCGCATCGCAAGACCGACGGCAACGCCAAATGACGGACCGATGTCGGCAAGCGTTCTTTCAAGCTCTTTTTGCCACACGAGATTTTCAAACGGTTTCCCGACCATGACCGGCGCATTCAATTTCTCCTGGAGCCGCTCCACGAACCCCGGCATGAACGACACGCCTCCTGAGAGCACCACCCGCTTCACCTCTCTCCCTGTCTTATTGAAATACGAATGAATGATGCGATCGATCTCATTGGTGATGTTGTCGACGATCCCCACGAGCGCTTTCGCCTCCGCAAGCTGGCCCGGCGTCAAGTTAAGCCCGGTCACTTTTTTCGCGCGCTCCGCTTCGATAAAATTCGACTTGGTGAATGCCGCAAACGCCTTCGTGATGTCGACGCCCGAAAATTCAAAGTTATGGGATATGCGCACAAATCCGTTGTCGACGATGCAGATATCGGTCGAACGCGCGCCGACGTCGGCGATCACCGTGATCGTCGGATCCCCTTTGAGCAGCGCGCGAGCGAGCGGAAACGTTTCCATCTCAAGCGCGATAAGGTTCAGGCCGGCAAGCTCCGCGATGCGCTGATATTTCTTTTTGATCTCGTTGGGCACCGCCACCAGCAACACCTCTACATGCTTTTTTTTCTGTTGCGCCGGGGGCTGCCCTTCTTTCTGCTGTCCTTCCTCCGTGCGCGCGCTTATTTTGTTCTCCGCATGTATCTTGTGCTCTTCGCCGATCACGAGCGAATCAAGCGACACCTCGCTGATGGGGATAGGCACGTATTGCCGCGCTTCGAATTGGATCGCTTTCTCCATCTCGTCTTTGGGCATCGGCGGGAGTTCGATGATGGTGGAAAAGCTCGAAAATACCGGCAGCGAGAACGCCGCCTGCGTCGCGGTGATGCCCGTTTCGGCGATTATTTTTTTGAGCAGATCGGCAACCTGCTCATCGAGCATTTTGAGCGAGCTTTGCTGATACACCTCCATCGGCGCTTCTTCCTCGGAAAACTTGATCTCGCCGTAATTCTCGAGGCGGTACGTGTCTTTCTCTTTGCTCAATTGCACCACTTTGATGGCGGACGTACCGATATCAACACCGAGAAAGCTTTTTGGTTTGAGAAAATCAAATAATTTCATCGTGCTTATTGCGGCGTTATCTCACGGAACGACGGACGCGGCAGTGACACGTCAACCTTGGGAACCGCAGTGGATGTTGCGGAAGATACGGTACACGCACACGGCTCCGCACCCGAACTGGTAGAAGTATAACATCCTCCCGCCTTATCGGTAACCGCCAAAGAAACGTCACGCACCCCGTGCGTTGGATAAAGCACCGAAGGGTTTATCAGCGTAGAACCGCCCGCAATGCCGGCAAATGACCAGTTAAAATCGGCGTTCACCCCGCTTACGGGCGTGCTTGCGACAAACCCGGGCTGCCCCGCGACATATACCGTTGACGATGCGGCATCAAATTGCACTGTATCACCCGCAAATACCGCGGACGGCGACCAGGTAAAGCCCGCCTGCGGGCGCATGTGCCCGTCGGTCATGAAATCCGGTGACACATAATCGACAAGATCGAGCAGCCCCACTTTCAGCGTGTAATACACGATGCGGTTCACAAAACCGCTCGTGCCCACAATAGGAATAAGATAAGTCCCGTCAACGGCGGTGGGGCCTACATTAAATATGAGCGAAGAAGCGCACGTTGCGTTAAGAGCCGCTCCCAGCGTACATGAAGGAATCGTGCTCGGAGTGACCGTCACGTCCTTTGGCAACCGATACTTTGGCGTGTCGCCGATGACAAATGAAATGTCGCTGGTTGCCGGCTGTGCTATGTTGTTTGTCGCCGTGATCAGCACCGGCGCGCTTGATGCGCCCTGCATCACCCGCTCATTATCCGGCAAAAGCGTAAGCGTGAAATCAAGCGTCGTCCCGACGGTAAGATTATATGTTTTTGTTTTCACCAGCGTTCCCGACGTCGCGATAACGATGATCGTGTACGAATTCGACGCTAACCCACCGGGAGCGGTCAGCGTGACGGTTGAGTGTAATGGAGAGGTTGATGAATCAAGCCCTGTGATGGAATCCGAATTAAAATTAACAATATCTGTCACTAAAATGGGCGCCGGGCTGGGAAGCACCGATGCATTCAGTGATATTGCTTCGGTGCCGCTTCCGCCCGCAAGCCACCCAAGCGTCGCGACCGCCTGGATATTCCCTCCCTGCATGATGCTCCCTTGCACGCTCGAAAGCGAAAGCGAAAAATCGAACGGGTCGACCACCGTAAGCGTATACGGTTTCTGAACCACTTGCGTTCCGTATGTGCCTGTGATGTTTATATTGTATGTACACCTACCATCTGGCCCGCACCACGCTGCCGATGTCGGAGCGGTAAATGTGATCTGCGCCGAACAATTCGGCGCGCAGGACTGCCCGGGCAGATAACCCATGACCACGCCGCTGCCCGCCAACCCGTTTACATCCAGCATCACCGATTTGGGAGTACCGCCTCCTAAAGTGATAGTTGCGGTCACGTTTGCGGAAGCGCCGCCGCGCGTTGCGACCCCCGAAGAAGCGGAAAGCGTGATGTCGAACGTGAATCCCTGCGACACGGTCAGCGAAAACGGGAGCGAATGCATCTTATTTGCGCTCGTACCAACAAGATTGATGGCATATGATTTGGTTTGCGCGGCGAGCACCGGGGAAATGGTGAATGTAACAACACATGAAACTCCCAACGATGGAGAGCATAGAGCGGGAGCGGACACCACCGACGATGAGATGTCCGCGGGAAGACCGTTAATAGAAAACGCAACATTCTCTCCCGCGGCTGAAATGGAACTTACATCCACCGCTACATTAATGCTTGTTCCTTGCTCCGCCGTACATCCCGTGCTTAGCGTGCATGGCGCGATCGGCGCGCCCATGGCCATAGTAAAATCAAACGGCCCGGAAACGGTTAATGTATATGTTGCCGCCGGCGCCGGCATTGTATTTGTAATGGAAGAGACGCTCGAAATGGTGATCGTGTAGGTCCCGGGCGTTGTATTGCTTGACGTGGAAATGGTCGCGGACTTCGCACATGTTGTCTGGATTGCACCAAGCGTGCATGTCGAAGGAAGAAAACTCACCGAAATAACGCCCTCCGCCGGCACGGAAGAAAATGCCCCAGGATTCGATGCGGATGAAAAATTGGTAAATGCTGCGTTCTCTGTACCTGCAGGATAGCCACCGTATACGCCGTTGATCGTGCTCGCAACGCTGTTTCCTTGAAACACCGCGCCGTTATTCGGGCTTGCTGACAATGAATAAGAAAGCGGGTTGCGCACCTTCAGGGTGAACGGGAGCGACTGGGCGTTCCCCGCGCCGGAGATCACGGGAGTTATCGTGATAGTGAATGCATAATCCCCGCTCGCGACCGTGCTTGCCGCGGAAAAGGTAATAGTACTCACGAACGTGGTTCCGAACGGCGCCGAATTCGGGGGTGATGCGTTCATGGTGATGCCGGCGGGAGCGTTATGCGTGATATCCGTGATGCCTTCGTCAGCTCCGCCGCTTCGCGTAATTGTCAGCGCTGTTTCAACCGTCGGCGTCGGATACGCACTCGTCGCCGACTCTTTGATCACCTCGCCTTGATACGCCGTAAGCGCAAGTGTATACACCATCTGCGGAAGAGCCGTAAGCGAAACGGCAATGTCTTTTGTAAGCCCGTTCGGATACGTTCCAGACGCATTATTTCCCCGCACGGTGATAGTATAATTTCCCGTCGCCGCACTCGATGCATAGAGATCAACGGCACACGTCCCGGAGCCGGGAAGACATGAGGAAGAGGGAGAAAAAGAAATAGCGGGCCCCGAAGGCGAAACGGTCGCAGAAAAATTCACCGCGTCAGTAATGGAAGCATCTTGCGGATTTTGCACAGTCACGGTGATCGTCGAAATTTTCGTTGCCGCCGCGCCGGCAACGATATCGGTCGATGCGGATGATGTGAGCGAAAAATTATAATTAGCCGACACCTGATAATTTACTGTCACGTCCTGGAGCACCGGCGTCTGCGCCGTATTGGTCGTACTCATCGTCGCGCGATATTGAAAACATCGTGCGGTCGCGGTAAGCGCTGATGAGCCAGTCGCATTTGTCGTGGTGATCGTCGCTGCGGTCTGCCATGCGGTCCAGGTCGC
>JACRAK010000024.1 GCA_016234725.1 Candidatus Azambacteria bacterium
ACGAAATTCGGCGGCGGCGGAAAGCGAGGGCGGGCAAAAATTCCTTCCCCCCAACCCCCTTCCTTTTTGCCCGCCCGAGCGTTCAATTTGGCGCGCGCCTGCCCGCCGAATCCTCGGCGCAGGCGGGAAGCGCGCCGTCAGTTTCGTTCAAAATAGGTTCGGATTTCGTCAAACAAACGCACACTTTATTATGTCTCTCAATTAGCCTGTAATACAATTATCACAAAGTCACGCATATGCGTGACTTTGTGATAAGCTTACGAAAGGATGCGCAATACGGCATACGTACCTCTTGTGATCGCTTGACGCGGTATTTCCCGATCTGATATTATTGATAATAGTTATCACTATGAAAGATACGGCGCTCCAAGTACAAAGAAGCACCAGACAAAAGACGGCGATCATTGAGTATCTCCGCAGCGTAAAAACGCACCCGAGCGCGGAAACGGTGTATCTGGCGCTTAAAAAGAAAATGCCGCGCCTGAGCTTGGGTACGGTGTACCGCAATTTAGATGCGTACGCACAGGAAGGAAAATCGCTTACGTTTGAGGTGAAAGGCCAACAGCGGTTTGACGGCGATGTATCTCCGCACAGCCACTTCGCGTGCGAAGAGTGCGGTGGTGTTCAAGATCTGTGGTTCGCGCTTCCTCTCCCGAAAGTAAAAAAACATCTTTCACATGGCGCAAGCGTAAAGAGCATCGATGTGCTTATCAAAGGACAGTGTGATATGTGTAACACAAAATAACCCCGTTTTCTTACCGATAGAGCGCAAGTGTGTCGCGCACCATCGTTTCGAGTGAAAATTTTTCTTCTACGGTCTCTTCTCCGCGCATTGCAAGCTCTTTGCAGTGTTTTTTGTCTTTTCTGCACGCGGCGATCGCCTCCCAAAGTTTGCCGGGGGTGATGTGCTTGATCGTGATGCCGTTTACGCCGTTCTCGATGATCTCGGGAATTCCGCCGACATCCGAGGCGACGCAGGTGAGCTTTGCCGCCATCGCTTCAAGGAGCGCATACGGGAGCCCTTCTTTTCGCGAGGGAAGCACAAAAATATCGAACGCTTTCAGATATATGTTTGCGTCTTGGAGTGCGCCGGTGAGCGTGAAGCGGTCTTTCAGCTGGTATTTTTCGATAAGACGCTCTATTTTTTCCCGTTCAGGCCCTTCACCGATGATGACAAAATGAACATCGCTATGCGCGGCGGAGATCGCGGCAAACGGGAGCATATCGAGTGCTTTGTTCTTGTAAAAATTCGCGATGGTGCCAACGATGAACGCGTCCTCGGCAATACCGAGTTTTTCTCGCGCCTCTTTGCGGGGCATGAGTTTTTTTGCAGCGATGGCGCTGTCGATGCCGTTATGGATGGTGATGAGTTTTTTTGCGGGCGCGATATGATGCTCAAGAGCCCCTTTTTCGTCATGCTCGGAGACGCAGATGATCGTATCTTGAAACAGCGCGGCAAATTTTGAAACAAGTATGATCGCCTGCTTTTGCCATGGCGGGCGAAAGTCGTTGAACGCCCATCCGTGCGCGGTAAAAATAATTTTCGGAACGCGTGCGATCTTCCCCGCAATAGCGCCGATTCCACCTATCTTTGAGCTGTTGAGGTGCAGTACATCCGGTTTTTCTCTACGGATGAGCGAGAGAAGCTCGAAGAAGAGTTTTATTTCCTTCCATACATTGATGGCGCGCTGTACGCTTTTTATTTCGTGAAAAGGGATGCCTGCCGCAGTGAGCGTTTCGTAAAAAGAGCTGTTATGTTCGCTGGCGACAGAGACAGCGAACCCATGCTCCTTCGCTCCTCGCGCGATATCAAGCACGTATTTTTGCGCGCCGCCGATCTCCGACTTCGTGATGATAAAGAGTATTTTTTTCATGTCAGTGCCATCATACATCAAAAAATAAAAAGACGGAACTCTTCTTTGACCAATGCGTGTATTTTGCGGTATTATGGTGGAATTATGCCTGTAAAACGGGTGCTTATTTTTTCGCTTGCCTATCTGCCTTTTGCGGGCGGGGCGGAGCTTGCGGTGCGGCAGATCACCGATAGGATCGACGACATCGAATTCGACCTGATCACGCTGCGGTTCGACAGGAATTTGCCGCGCGTCGAGCGCATCGGTAATGTCACGGTATATCGCGTCGGCTTTTCCAAGCGAAGCCCGACCGCGCGCGACCTCATGCGGTTCCCGCTGTATCTCACGAAAGTATTTTTTGCATTCTCCGCGCTCATAAAGGCGCTTTTGCTGTATCGTGCGCGGCGGTACGATGCGCTGTGGGCGATGATGTCATACGCGGGCATTCCCGCGGCATTATTCAAGCTGAGGCATTCTCGTGTCCCACTTCTCCTCACGCTTCAAGAGGGCGATTCCATCGCACACATCACCAAGCGGTGGCGCATCAAAGCAGTGTGGCCGTTGTATCGCCTCGTGTTCAAGAGGGCGACGTTCGTGCAAGCGATATCGCAGTATCTCGCGGAGTTTGCGCATACTATGGGTTACCGCGGGCCGGTAGAAGTGATCCCCAACGGCGTCGACATTGCGTTGTTCGGAAAGGAGATCGGTGAAGATGAAAGGACGGCGCTCGCGCAAGCGCTCGGCAAAAAAGAGGGCGACCGGTTCATCATCACCACCTCGCGGCTCGTTGAAAAAAATGCGGTGGGCGATCTTATCATGGCGTTGCGAGACCTTGATGTGCACATCAAGCTTCTCATACTCGGCACCGGGCCGCTTGAAGAACAGCTGAAATTGCTGGCGAAAAAATACGGACTCGGCGGGAGAGTGCGGTTTGTAGGCCATGTTGATATGAAAGAAATCCCGAAATATCTTGCGATCTCCGATGTATTTTGCCGCCCGTCGCTCTCGGAGGGGTTCGGGAGTTCATTCGTAGAAGCGATGGCCGCAGGCATCTCCGTGGTGGCAACTTCAGTGGGCGGCATCGTCGATTTTCTTTTTGATCCCGAGAAAGATCCCGACAAAGAACCCACCGGTCTTTTTTGCGCTGTACACGATCCCAAAAGCATTGCTGAAAAAGTACAACGGCTTTTTTCAGATGAAGCATTGCGCGCGCGCATTGTCGCGAACGCACAGAAGCTCGCATATGAGAAATATAATTGGGACTTGATCGCCAAAGAAATGCGAGAAAAAGTATTTAACATAATATCATCATGAAAGGAGTTATTGTCGCGGGAGGGCTTGGCACGCGGTTGCGGCCGCTCACCTTCATTACGAATAAGCATTTGTTGCCGGTATATAATAAGCCGATGGTGTTGTATCCGCTTGCGACGCTGAAAGCATCGGGAATCGACGAGATCATGATCGTGTGCGGCAAAGAACATGCCGGCGATTTCATGGAGTTTCTGGGGTCGGGCAAAGAATACGGCGTGACGATCTCATACGCACAGCAAGACACCAACAACGGCGGCATCGCGGACGCTCTGCGGTATGCGGAGGATTTTGCCGACGGCGGCGATATCGCGGTGGTGCTTGGCGATAATATATTTGAAGACGATTTTTGTGAAGCGGTCGCCGATTTTGCGCGCGGCGGCATGGTGTTTCTCAAAGAGGTCAAAGATCCGTCTCGTTTCGGGGTCGCGGTGTTTGACGATACGGGGGAAAAGATCGTGCGTATTGAAGAAAAGCCGAAAGAGCCGAAGTCGAATTTCGTGCAAACCGGATTTTATCTTTTCGACAAGCGGATATTTTCTGTGATCAAAGAATTAAAGCCGTCGCATCGCGGCGAGCTCGAAATAACGGATGTGGTGAACAAGTACATTGAATGGGGCGAGCTCGCATTCTCTCACGTAAAGGGGTTTTGGTCGGATGCGGGCACATTTGACACCTTGCTTCGGGCGGGGAGTTGGGCCGCGGAACAAAAACAACCATGAGCTCCATAAGGATCCTTATTGCAACCGGTGTGTTCGCGCCCGATATCGGCGGTCCGGCAACCTATAGTAAATTGCTCGCCGATGAGTTGCCGAGTCGCGGCATCGATGTGTCCGTGTTGAGTTTTCGTTCTGTCCGCCATCTTCCCAAAGCGATCCGTCATTTCGCCTATTTTCTCAAGGCACTGCGCGCGTCTGTGCGCGCAAGCGTCGTGTTCGCACAGGATCCGGTGAGCGTGGGCCTTCCGGCGTGGTGCGCCGCAAAGATATTACGCAAGCGATTTATACTGAAAGTGGTGGGTGATTACGCGTGGGAGCAGTATTGCCAGCGCGGCGCGGGGGCAAAGAATTTTTTAACAATAGAAGAGTTTCAGCGCACGCGGTGCGATTTTGTAACGGAATTGCGCAGGAAAGCGCAGCAGTTCGTGGCACAGCGCGCGGAGAAAGTGATAGTGCCGAGCGCGTATCTTAAAACGATCATCGCACAATGGGGCGTGCCTTCCGAGAAGATACAGGTTATCTATAACGCATGCGAAACGCCGACGATTTCAGGATCGAAAGAAGAAGCGCGGCGGGCGCTGGGATTACAAGGAAAGATCATCGTGTCGATCGGGCGACTGGTGCCGTGGAAAGGTTTTTTGGGTCTTATCGATGTCGTGCAAAAAATGCTTACCGAGCTTCCCGATCTTGTTTTAGTGATCGTGGGCGACGGACCGCAAAAAGATGAACTTGAAAAACGCGCGCAAGAGCTCGGGGTCGATAAACATGTGATATTTACGGGGAGAACAGAGAGAGAGAATGTGTGGCGATATCTCAAAGTGGCCGATGTGTTTGCGCTCAATACCGCATACGAAGGGTTTTCGCATCAGATACTTGAAGCGATGGCGCTTGGTGTGCCGATCGTCACCACCGCGGTGGGCGGTAATGTCGAAGCGATCGACGATGGAGAAACCGGTGTGTTAGTGGCATACAATGACAAGGAGGCATTCGTACAAGCGCTTCGTCGCGTTCTTCACGATGGGGCATTTGCCGATATGCTCGCGCAAAATGCCAAGAAAAAAGTAGGATCGTTTTCAACAAAAAGGATGGTGGAAGAAACGATCAAGGCATTACATATATGAACCCCGTTAGAAGCTCAAAACCAGGATGTTATCGTAACAATGATAAAGGCGAAGCCGCCTTTCGGCTACTATTATGATTCTTAAAGAGGACAAATTAAAAGCTTCTGACGGGGTGAAGGTTCTCATGATCTCACGGGATGCGGGGATATTGCAGGAAGGGTCCGATGTGCAAAAGCGGATGGCGGAGTACGGCGCGCTCGCAGAAGAATTGCACATTGTCGTGTTTAATCAGGCGTCAAACGTCAAAAGTCAAACGTTAAAGGTGGGCGGTAATGCTTGGGCGTATCCGACAAATTCTCGCAACAAGTGGTTTTATATTCATGATGCATATGTTGTTGCGAAGCAAATTATCGCTACTCGCTACTCGCTACTCGCTACTCGCTGGCTCGTAACAACACAGGACCCATTTGAAACGGGCATCGTCGGCTGGCTTGTTGCGCGAAAACACCATTTACCTTTGCAACTGCAAATTCACACCGATCTGTTCAGTCCGTATTTTGCGCGCGAATCGGCGCTGAACAAAATCCGCGTCCGTATAGCTCAATTTCTTATTCCGCGCGCAAGCGGTATCAGGGTGGTATCGGATAGAATTAAAAAATCCCTTGTTTCAAGATTCAAGTTTCACGATTCAAGAATTACGGTACTGCCCATTTTCGTTGATGTGCAAAAAATAAAAGACACTCCGATAAAAATAGATCTCCGCAAAAAATATCCGCAGTTTGATTTCATCGCGCTCATGGCATCGCGATTCACGCGGGAGAAAAATATCCCGATGAAGATCTCTGCGATGGCTGAAGTCGTAAAAAAACATCCAAAAGCGGGGCTTGTCATTGTTGGTAACGGCCCGGAGGAACAAAAATTAAAATTACTCGCTACTCGCTACTCGCTACTTTCCCATGTGGTATTTGAGCCATGGACCGACGATCTTGCGTCATATTATAAGACCGCAGACGTGTTCGTGCTCACATCAAATTACGAGGGCTATGGGCGGACGCCGATAGAGGCAGAGGCGGCGGGATGCCCGGTGATCATGACCGATGTCGGCATTGCGGGAGAAATCATCAAACACGGCGAGAATGGGCTTGTGGTGCCGATAGGAGATACGCAGGCGCTTGCTGACGCGGTTATGTCGGTGATAGACGAGAAAGTGATAGTGCGCGCAGTGCCGCCGGAACAGCAGACAAAAGAAGCGTATCTCGCCAAATGCCGCGTATCGTGGGAAAGTGCACTTAATTCGTAATTTTGAGATTTTTGGCATCCAATACCATATATTTGATCAAATATATGGTAGGGCATTCATTATTTTAAAGAACTTGCATTAAAACCACATTCTGTTATAATGTACTGTACAGATAAGTACAGGAAGAATGAACAATAAATCTACACAATATAAAGATAGCAATTTTAGGGCTTCTACCGGTGAGCGTATTTCTCGTATTGCCGCACTTGATGAGGCACTTTTTCATGCCGGTGATGCGGCAAATATATGGGGGATCAAGAATAAAAATACCTTGCACAAAACGCTTTCACGGTACGTTGCAAGCGGGGTCATTCGCCGCGTCTATAAAGGACTGTATTCCATAAAAAACATCAGCAACATTGATCCATTTCTTTTAGGTATCAAGGCGATCCATGCGCCTGCGTATGTATCATGCGAGTCAGTATTATATCGAGAGGGTGTTCTCAATCAGCCGCCCCGAGAGATTACCCTTGTGAGCGCATATTCGAAACATTTTTTAATCGCCGGTACGGAGTACCGGTCAAGAAGGATGCGCGATGCGTTTTTAATGAATGATGCGGGGATTGAAATAAAAAATGGCGTTCGTGTCGCATCGCTTGCGCGCGCTGTTGCTGATATGCTGTATTTCAGCCCGAAGAAATATTTTGATATCGGAGATTCCGCTTTGATACATTGGGATGAGGTGAAGCGCGTCGCGGACGCCGTAGGGTATAGAATAAAAACAAAAGCATGATGATCGTTCCGAATAAAAAAGATGCCATTCATAAAGCGTGGTTGTATCGTATCCTTGAGGCGATAGCCGATGACCGGTATCTTGCCGGAGTCCTTTATTTCAAGGGAGGAACCTGCGCTTCAATGCTCGGCTGGCTGGACAGGTTTTCGGTCGATCTCGATTTTGATTACGCGGGTGATACAAGCGACATCGAAAAAACGCGCGCCGCGCTCGAAAATATTTTTGCGAAATTCGGTCTTTCGATAAAGGACAAAAGCAAACGAGGGATCCAATATTTTTTACGATATGATAATGCCGAGTCGGAAAGAAAGATCATAAAAATAGACGCGTCATTCCCGCTTTTTCGCGCAAGCAAATATGCGCCGGCGAGATTGTTGGAGATAGACCGTATTTTTACCTGTCAGACCAAGGAAACGATGTTCGCGCATAAACTCGCGGCCGTTACGGACAGGTTTCATAAGACCGGCAGTATTGCGGGCAGGGATATCTATGATATCCATCATTTTTTTATGCATGGCGCGCAGTACGATGCCGATGTCATCGCGGAGAGAACAGGGATGGACGCAAAACAATTTCTTGCGACGCTTGCCGATTTTATCGAAAAAGAAGTGACGGAAAAGATCATTTCTGAGGATCTTAATGCACTTTTGCCGCGCGCCGCATTCGCGCTTATGCGAACGGTGCTGAAAAGAGAAACCGTCGGGTTATTGCGGGACGAAATAAAGAGATTAGAACGTTCACATAGCTAATATGCGTCTTTTAATTGTTACGCAAAAGGTAGATGAGAGCGATGCGATACTTGGATTTTTTCACGGGTGGATCGCCGAGTTCGCAAAACACTGCGAACGCGTGACGGTTATTTGTCTTGAAGAGGGTGCACATCATTTATCGGAAAATGTAAAAGTATTTTCACTCGGCAAGGAGAAAAAACATTCGCGTCTGCAATACCTTGCGCACTTTTATCGTTACATCTGGCAAGAACGGAATAATTATGATGTGGTTTTTGTGCATATGAACCCTGAATATATCGTGCTTGGCGGCTTGCTCTGGAAACTTTTACATAAAAAAATCACGCTTTGGTATACGCATAAAAAAATTGATGTGAAGCTAAGAATTGCCGTATGGCTTGCCGATGTTATTTTCACTGCCTCTGAGAAAAGTTTCAGATTAAAGAGCAAAAAAACAAAAATAATGGGACATGGCATAGACACAGAATCATTCTCGCCGGCCATTGTTCCTGTTGGAGGAGATAAGATCGTTTTGAGCGTCGGCAGGATCTCACCTACAAAACGACAACTTGATATCGTCCGCGCATTCGAAAGCGCGAGGAAAAAGGTTCCCGCCGCAGTGTTATATATAGTAGGGATCCCGGTGCTGAAAAGAAACGAGGAATATTTAAGGGAAATAAAAGAATATCTTAAGACGCATAGGCTGGAAGAATGCGTGAAATTTTTTGGAGCGATTCCGAATAAGAAAATGCCGCCGATGTATCAAAAGGCGGCTGTGGCGGTAAATATGAGTGAAACCGGGAGTATTGATAAAGATGTGCTTGAGGCATTATCATGCGGTATCCCCGCGCTCACCACAAATAACGCGTTCAGGGGCGTGATCCCCGATGAACTTATTGTCAATGGCGATATGATGAGCGGGAAGATCGCCGGCTTTTTAAGAGAAGAACCGCACAGCGAAAAAAGAACGGAGTACCGGAATATAGTGGTATGTCATCACAGTATCGGCCGCCTTGCAGGTAATTTGGTTTTCGAGATGCAAAACGCATGAAAACAGACGAAGTAAAAGATATATATAATACAGCGATACAGAAAGTATTTCACGGCGATTACGAACATCATCGCTGGTTTCATAGTGCGCTTGCGCGCGCTGATTATGACGCGACGAAAAGATCTATCTATTTTCATGTACTTGATCGTAAGCCGACATTTCATGATTATTTGGAGTTAGGGCAAGGAGCGGGAACATGGACGGCGGAATTCATCGCATACAATCCTCGCGCGTCTTTTGATGCGGTAGATATTTCCAAAGAAATGATCGCGCTGGCGAAGGAAAAGTTGGGGGAATCGGCGCGCATACGATATTTTGAGGGAAGTTTTCTCGATTTTGATCCCGATAAAAAATATGACCTTTTCTTTTCATCCAGGGTCATAGAATATATCCCCGATGTGGATGCGGTTGTTAAAAAAATAGCTTCGTTGTTAAAGCCGGGAGGAAAAGGGTTCATTATCACGAAGACGCCGAAATATCTGAGGAATAAGTTGCTTTTGAGAGAGACAAGCGGTTTGCATAAAGGGCAAATCTCTCCGGCAACATTAAAGAATGCCCTGGAGAAAAACGGGTTTCGCGATATCGCGATATATCCTGTTACCATGCATTTCCCGCTTTTTCGGTCCGCAATGATAAACAAACTGCTTTACGCGATATTTTACCGATGCAAACTTGATCCGTTGAGCAAGTTTTTTGCTGAGTCATATTGTGTTCGATTTTTCAAACCATGATCATCGAATTATATGGTCTTCCCGGCACAGGAAAGACCACGGTGGCAAAAAAGATCGAGGAACGCACCGATTTTAAGATCGTGGCGATAAAGAACAAAGGGGAATTAGTATGGCTCAACATCATATTTTTTTTGAAGCATCCGCTGAGATCTTTTTTGATGTTGCGCTATATTTTGGCGAATTCACGCGGATGGCGGACGTTTTATTATAAATTTATGAATTGTTTTTTACTGAATAATGCAAAATATCAAAAGGCGGCATATTTCAAAAACGCGCTCATTGATCAGGGATATTTTCAGAATATTATTTCGGTTTTTGAAGCGCCGTTAAACGCTAAAGCGTTGAAGCGCTATACTAAACTTTTTCTTCCGTCCGATATGCTGTTGATCTTCTCTGCGCCTTCCTTTGTGCGTGAACAGAGGACTGATCAACGGGGAAGATTTTCTCGCGAGCAATTCGGCGATGAATATGTGACAGCGTGGAAAGGAATGATAGAAAAAAACGACGCATTGCTGAAAGAATATGTTTCCGAATTGCCGGCGCGATCCCGTATCGTGGATGCGGGGCGTGATAGCGACGAGGTTTTTCGCGAGGTTATAGAAATTATCACCGCGCACGCGCAATGAAATCATGGGAAAAATTTTATAACGAGAAGCTTTCCGAGATCGCCGAAGCTCCAGCGGTGCATGATATCGGCGGCGGCGCCGAGCGTCAAGACAAGCGGAGATTTAAAAAGTATGTGCTTGTGGATGTGAATGACCGCTATCATCCCGATATCGTTGCCGATATCCAGCACTTGCCGTTTGCGGATGATTCCCTGGATGCCATCTTGTGTCTTTCAGTGCTCGAGCATGTTGAGAATCCCTTTTTTGCCATGAAAGAACTGCATCGGGTGCTCCGGCCCGGAGGAAAGGCGTTGCTCTCGGCTCCTTTCGTGTGGCCGTATCACGCCGCTCCGCTGTACAAGGATTATTGGCGCTTTAGCGGGGATGCATTGCGTCTATTATGCGAACCGTTTTCTCGCGTTGAGATCGTACAAGGGGGAGGATATTGCTCGGCGCTCGTGAATTTTGTGCCTTCATTCACTAAAATAGACAGGATATTGCGTCCGGTTGCGGCATGGATCGATGCATCAATGCTCGGAACAAATCGAAGCGCAGTGCCCGAGTATTTTGTTTTTTTAGTTAAATAAGGCATATTATTGATACAGAGAAAGAACATACTATGAAAAACACTATCATAAAGTCTACAGAATATTTTTTAAGAAGCGCATATCGACGGTATAAAAATTCGTTCATGGTCGGGTGGGCATTGAGATATGTTGAGATAATGTCCCGCCGCCCCGCGTTTCGGGGAATCATATTACGGTATTTCGTTATACCTGAAGCAGTGCGCGTTGTGCGTGAGGTATGCGGTTCTGCGGAGAAGGCGCAACAGTATCTTTCGGAACTCAGGGACATGCAGGCGATGAAGAAAAAATTCGCGATCTGGCATGCTGGCGATTTCGATGTGGCGATCTTGTATCTCCTGATACGGATAACCAAACCGGAAGTTGTCGTGGAAACCGGTATTTCAAGCGGCAGATCGTCAACAGCTATTTTAGAAGCGCTTGTGAAGAACGGAAAAGGAACGCTGTATTCGATAGATTTTCCGAAAATATATGAAGGGAAAACCCCAGGCAAATATGTAACGGTGAATGGGAAAAAAGAATTCCGTCCATTTGTTCCGCCGAACGAGGAAGGGCCAGGATGGCTTATCCCAAGTGAATTGAGAAGTCGATGGGTTCGTGTACTTGGTGATTCGCGAGTTGAGTTGCCAAAACTTGCCGCCGAGGTCAAAAAAATAGATATTTTTTATCACGACAGCGATCATACGTATGAAACAATGACATTTGAATATGAAACTGCGTGGCCGGCCATTTCGAGCGGCGGATTTTTAATATCGGATGACGTCAGGTCGAATGACGCGTTTGAGGATTATGTAAGAAAGATAAGACCGGCATATGGCCATATTTATAACGGCTTAGGGATCGTAATGAAATAAAATGGGAACAACAAGCGAAAGGAAGGCGCAATTACGAGCGGAGAAACTTAAGCTACAAGCATCCTATTGTAAAAAAGGGGGCGTACTTGATGTCGGGTTTTCCGCAAAGCCGAATGTGTATCTGGAAAATGCGGTCGGCGTGGATATTTCTTTGCCTAAACAGCAGCCGGCAAATTACAGCAAGATCGTCCAATGCAATTTAAATCGCGATGCACTGCCTTTCGAGCGTGAAACTTTTGATAATGTGATCGCGGGGGATGTCATTGAGCATCTTGAGAATCCTTCCTTCTTTTTGCGCGAGGCGAATAGAGTGATGAAAGAAAACGGGCGGCTTGTACTTTCTACGCCGCACGCGAATGATTGGTGGACAACATTGCATAATTGGTTCTTCAGAAAATGGATCAACGATCCCGACCCTGGAGAGCATTTGCAGAATTGGACCGTTCTTGATATGACGAGGCTTCTGAAGAAAAATGGCTTTCAGGTCGATTTCATCGAAGGGTTTTATATGCATTTTCCGAAGATCAGTATACAGATCAGGATGCGGCGATTCCCGATGTTGTCGTGGCAGATCTTTTATATCGCAACGAAGATCGGCGTTCCGGATGCGACGGTGCTGGTGAATATCGATGAAGAATGGAAGAGGATCGAACAATAATATTCTACGCGCATGAAAAGAGTGTGGAGGGTTTTGAAAAAAATAATGAAAGGAGAGGATGTGCTTACGGTCCGGCAAAGCGCAGAGGCGTGGGACAAGCAATTTCGGGAGGGGAAGTGGGATTTTTTGGTCGAGGATATCCAGAAACAAGGACATGCCGTCCTCATCGGCATGATGTGCCGAAGCAGGGCGATGCGCGGCGATATTACGGTGCTTGATATTGGGTGCGGCAACGGCATCGTTGCGCGGATGGTGCGCAGCATGTGCGGCGAGAAATGCCGCTATTTCGGCATTGATATTTCGCAAGCCGCGCTGGACGGACTGAAAAAAGAGGATCCTGACGCAGTGCTGGTGTGTGCTGATGCGAATGATCCGCCGCCATTTATAGAAAAATTCGATGTTATCATATTCAGCGAGGTGTTGCTGTACCTTGATTTTAGGAATATTCTCGATCGTTATCGCGATCTTCTGAGTAAGGATGGCGTCATCATTTTTTCTTTGTATGACAGCTGGAGGACAAAGATGATCGTACGAAATATGAGAACAAAACTGCAGTATATTTCCAGTTATATTATTACCAATGAGCAAAGCGGCATAACGTGGACCGTCGCGATGGCGCAATTACCTAATCCTTCATGAGATCGTTCGTCAAAACCGCGCTGTATCTATTTTTTTATTGCTTGAATCATTGCGCAAAGCTTTTTTTTCTCCGCAAGGAAATTTCGGTGCTGATGTACCATTCGGTGGAAGATGGCGCATGGAAATACGGGGTTGGAACGGAGATGTTCCGGCGGCAGCTTGCGTATCTTAGGAAGAAATACCATATTGTTCCTTTGGCGGATATCGTTGCGTTCATGAAGGGGGATATTGAACTGCCTGACAAGATCGTCGCACTGACATTTGATGACGGCTATGCGGATGCGCATGAAACGGTGTTCCCGCTGATACGCGGATTTTCTATTCCCATCACGGTGTTTTTGACCACCAATTTAGAAAAGCAATGGGGAGGGCTTGAGAGGTTGACGTGGGAGCAGGTACGCACAATGCATCGAAGCGGTTTGGTGCGTTTTGAGGCGCATGGCCATGATCATATAAATCTTGCCGAAGTATCTTCTGATGCCGGGGAAATGACAAAGGAAATAGAGACATGCCGCGACGTTATTTTTCAGCGCCTTGGTTATAATGTCCGCTATATTGCGTATGCTGCAGGGCATAAAAACGATGCCGTTATGGCGTTTGTGAAAAAGACAGGATTTGAAGCGGCATTTTCGATCAGCGAGGGGCTTATCAAAAAGGGCGACGACTTGTTTTCTGTTAAAAGAACACAAGTTGACAGGACGATGAGCTTTTTTTTATTTAAAGCGAGGTTGACCGGAGCGGTCGATCTGAACAGAAAATTCGTTGATTTTTTTCGTAGAGCATATGGAAAAAAATAATTGTATCCCGTGCAGTGTTGGTATTTTGACCTATAATTCGTGCAAGACGCTCGAGCGGTGTCTTGAGAGTTTGCGCGGTTTTTGCGAGATCGTCATAGCGGACGGCGGAAGCATCGATGCCACGCTGGATATCGCAAAAAAATACGACTGTACGATCATTACGCAGAGTAGGCAGGGGCATCCCATTGATGATTTTTCTTTGGAACGGAATCGGACGCTCGATGCCGCGGCGCATGACTGGTTTTTTTATCTTGATTCGGATGAGATGATATCCCCTGAATTAAAGGAAGAGATGCGGGCGATATGCCAAGCAAAAGAACCCGCTGTCTTTATATACAATGTCCCGTATCAATTGGTCAGCGAAGATCTGCGCGTGAAGTACTGGTCATTTAAAACATATTATCAGCCCAGATTTTTCAACAAAAGGTCGGGAGCACGGTTCACGCGGAGAGTGCATGAGAAGATCGCGTTTGATGAAAAGAAATATGCGGTTGGTAAAGTGCGGGGGCGTTGGTATGTGCCTCTTGATGTGCAGCTTGATTTCTCGGTGTATCGGGAAAAAGTACAGCATCGCATCGGCATTATGGCGTCCGCGTGGGAGCCGGCGGGGTTTAGCGATTTTTTTAAAAGAGCATTGCGCGAGCCATTAAAAAACACCGCAAAGCAGCTCATACGAATGACCTATCTTTCGTTGCGATATCGGCGGCGCGAGATCGTTCCGCTGCGATACGAAATTTTCAGATTATATTCTCAGTATGTCGCTATGAAGAAATTCACGGAAAGATATGTGCGGTACGTCCGTAAAAAATGATAAGTATGGATATTTTCCGAAAAATTCTAGACAAATTATTTCTTCACGCGCGCTTGGCGTTTGTACTGGGGGCGGATATTCGTTCCCGTGCGCTGTTGTTTGCGCTTGCATTTTGGCTCCCATTAAGAAAAAGGATGGGATACGGACAAAAAATGGGCATACGGATGAATTTAAAAAAATTCGATACAACCTTCCAATTTTTTATTACTGACAGCACTGATGCGGCGGTGTTGAAAGAAATATTTTTAGACGGCGAGTACGATTGCGAAGCGGATGCGCCGCCAAAAATAATTTTTGACTTTGGAAGCAATGTCGGCGCATCAGTGATCTATTTCAAGCTCAAATATCCCAAGGCAAAAATATATGCTTTTGAACCGGACCCGCGAAACGGCGAGAAATTACAGCGAAATCTCGAACAATTTAGCGATGTGGCGGTACTTCGTTATGCAATAGGAGGAGAGAACGGCAAACGTAATTTCTTTGCGCATCCGGAAAGCGGCATTTCTTCCTCACTTCGCGAGCGGGTCTCCGGCCAAGGATCCTATGAAGTAGAGGGAAGGACGATCGATGCGGTGATGGAAGAGCTTGGAGTGGAGGAAATTGATATGCTGAAGTTCGATATTGAGGGGGCGGAACAGGAAGCATTTGAAAATTTCAAAAACATCGCGCATGTGAAGCATTTTATCGGAGAATTGCATTGTGATCTTACGGGAGGAAGTAAAGAACGGTTCATTGATCTGTTCAAAGGATTCCGCGTTGCGGTAAAACAAATTGCGCGTACGCGATATATCGTGGAAGCGGCGCGGGCGGATTAGCGCGCTCGCGCGAGGAGAACTAGGGAGAGGCAAAGATTAAAAAACTTTGCTGTTATTTGGGCGGTGATTGCGCCGGCAAGGCCGTAGGAAGAGGTGAGGAAGAACAATAGGATTATTTGCACGATGGGCGCGGCCGTATTGAAGCGATACAGCGCCTGCGTCATGTTTTGTGATTGAAGGATGTTTATCGGGACAACATATAGCGCTGCCATGAGGGAGATAGAAAATATTTGCGAATAGAAAACCGATTCAAAATATTGGGGGAAAAATATTTTAAAGATATACGGCGCGGCGATGATGTACAAGGCGGTCATCGTCGCTATCGCAAGTCCCGCTTTTATCATTCTTCCGGAGATATTTGCTTTTATTTCCGTCATTGATTTTTCGGAAAATTTTGGCAGGGCAAGCGCCGCGATATTTTTAGAGAGAAGCGCTTTTATTTGTTCGGGCATCACGGTCGCGAATGCGTATATGGCAAGCTGGGCGGCTCCCAAGTAATGAAACACCAAAACTCTGTCGACATAAACGACTATCGTGCCGAGAATGTTCATGGCGCTTAAATGCTTGCCATAACTAATGGAGGAAGGGTCAGTGATATCAGTGGGTTTATATTTCCAAAGAGTATAAAAATAAAGCGCGAGTGAAACGGCAGTTGTGGAAAAGAAATATACGAACACGAGGGCGACCGGTTTCTGCGTTATGAGTAAGGCGATGAACAGCGAAAGAGCAGGAATGATATTATTGAATGCTTCATATATGGCGGTTGTTTTAAATTCTTTTTTTCCTGTCAAAAACATGCTGTATAACCCGGAACTGCTCAAGAGGGGCGAGAAGAAGCCGATGATGAGTAATGATACGGCGAGCGTCGTATTGTCGTTGAGGAAATAATATATGGCTCCCGCAAGTGAAACGGCGGGCATGCCCATACTCCATCGCAGATTTGTTTTAAATGCCGCCTTTAATACCCCTTCAAATCCCCGAGCAACGGATTGTACGACCGCGGTCTTAAACCCGGTGAGAGAAAGAGCCATGATCATTCCCGCGATCGAAAGGATATATTTATATGTTCCGTATGCTTCTTTCGGAAGAAGGTTCGCAAATGCGATCGTAAGAAGGAAAGAAGAGATAACGGCGACGATATGCCCCAGCGTCAACCAAGTCCCTCCCTTAGCAAGATACACCATATCGGTTTTGGTATATTTTTCCGTTTTGCGTAAGATGTCGTGCAGGCGCTGTTTTGTGCGTTCGAGAAATGAGGCCATATGCAACGTATCGTAGTATAAAACGCGGCTTTTTCCAATTCTTATTTTACCTTTGTACTTTTTTACTAAAAATGGTATAATATATCTATGAATAAAAAGGATATCAAAGCGGTTTTATGGGATTTCAGCGACGATGCGATCGGTAGCTTGCCCGGTGATTTTATCATTCGGCGCGTGCTTTCGTACGGGGGTATTTTTCTTATTGTGAAAGCGATGCGGGAATACGGTGACGATGCGGTACGACGGGTGTTTGCCACGATGAAACCGATGAGTATTTCGAAAAAGAAATATCATTATCTCAAGAATTTTCTTTTCGCATGACGCTGTATCGCGAAACGATAACCGATGCGATGTATGATGTCGCGCGCGGCATTTTTGATAATTTCGGTTCAGAATATTATCTTGCCGGAGGAACGGCACTCGCGCTTCGTATCGGGCATCGGAGAAGCATTGATTTGGATTATTTCATTGCAAAACCGATCGACACCATGTCGTTGAAAAAAGATATCGGCGAAACGTTTTCTTCCGCGAAAACGGAGATCCTTTTTGAGGAAAAAAATACGCTGTGGTGTATGATCAACGGCGTGAAGGTTTCTTTTATCTCCCGATTCGATTTGTTGTTGGATCCCATGGAAACCGTCGATTGTTTTCGGCTCGCGGGTATGAAGGATCTTGCTGTAATGAAATTAATGGCGGTATGTGGACGCGATGAATATAAGGATTATTTTGATCTTGCGTGTATTGCCGATGAAACGGATGCGCGTTCATGGATGTATTGGTGGCAGGAAATTTATCCTAATCAGGACATGACAAGCTGGATCGTCGCGCTTTCCGCCACAGATATGGTGAAAAAGGTACCGCTTGAGATAAGTGATAGATTTAAAGGGAAGGATGTTGTGAGTGATATGAAGCGCGTTGTGCAGGAAATAACGGAACAGGTGCGATTATCCAAGGAATCGTAGCGGATGATTTTTTTCGACAATGAAAGTAGTGCGGCGTTCGGTTGTGAGACGGGTGAATACCTGATAAAATAGAAGTAATGAAGATCGAGAGCACTCCATTGTTGTTTTTTCGCTGGCTGTTCATTGAGTCGACCGCGCATGTAGCGCGGACGTGGCTGTTTTACATTGATTTCGGGCTGCGTATCTTTTCTGTGCCGCTTTTGGTGCGGACGTTTTTTTCTCCGTGGCATCGGTATTGGTACGGGCATCCGAAGACATTCGATATCGCGGCGCTGTTTCAGTCGATATTCGGCAATCTGATGTCGCGCGGCATCGGCATGGTGCTTCGGACATTTTTTATCGCGCTTGGCCTTATTTTTGAGCTATTCATTATCATCATAGGATTCGTGTTTTTGACGGCATGGATACTCATGCCGTTTGCTTCTTTCTATTTATTTTATCTGGGCATGAAGCTGTTTTTTTATTAAACGCATGGTCGATTTTTCCACATCTGAAATGCATAAGGCGGTGCGCTATCCTCTCTGGATGGTGATTCCCGCGCAGATCGTGTTTGGGATGTTTGCCGCGCTGTTTCTGCTTTTATTTTTGTTTCCCAAGGCGAACCCCGCGGTGGGCGATCTCACGCAGAGCGAGTCGCTCGGCCTCTTTCTTGTGTTTGTCGCGGTGAATATATGGTGTATCTTTTTTTGGATGTTCTATCTTCTGCGCTTGCGCCGCGCGAAGCCGCCGATGCCTCCTGCGGCGGCGGATGAATATGTGCGCACGGGAGCGGCCGTGAATTTCGCGGAATATTGTGATTTCGACGCGATGCGGGTGCTTGCGCGCGCGGCGGTGATCGCACAAAAAAAAGGCATAACTATTTCTCCCGTCGTGTTTTTGTTCGCGCTCACCCGCGAGCGCAGAGCTGATTTTATCTTTCTTCGCCTGCTGATCAATAAAGATGAATTCGAAAAGAGCGTGGAGGTCATCATGAACTCGCAGTATAAGCGCGCGCCTGAGGAACCCATGTGCGGCGTTGAGTGCGATGCGGTGCTCACCGAGGCGCTTTCGCGCGCCGCGGCGCACGCGGGCATGTATATCGTGTATTCCGATCTTTTTTCCGCGGTGGTCGCTTCCGATAAGACCATTCAGCGCTTATTTTTCGATTTCGGCGTGAAGAAAGAAGATATTTATAACGTCGCGCATTGGGGGGAGAAATATCATAAAGAATACGAAGTAACGCCGCCGTTTGCCGACAATTTTAGCAACGTGAAAGGGCTCGCGGACGACTGGGTGTACGGGTACACGCCGACGCTGAATGCGTACGGGAAAGAGGTTGCGGTGCGGGGCGTCCGGTCCGAGGAGCATATGCATATCCTCATGCGGAAGGAGGAGGCGGAGGAGATCGAAACGATCCTTGCGCGGTCCGGCAAGAACAACGTGGTGCTGGTGGGCGAGTCGGGCGTCGGCAAGACAAGCATCGTGCAGGGGTTTGCCCAGCGCGTGTATCTGGGCACGACACGCCCTGCGCTCCAGCATAAGCGCGTGTTCGAACTCGATGTGAACCTGGTGCTTGCGCGCGCGCGGGATGCGTCGACCGCGATCGACCTGTTCGGGAAATTGCTTACCGAATGCGAACAGGCGGGCAATATCATATTGGTGATCGATAACATCCATAATTTCGTCGGGCCGCAGCACCGGGAAGAAGTAGGGGCGATCGATATCTCGGGCATTCTTATCCCGCATCTGCAATCGGATCGCTTTCAGCTGATCGCGGTGACCGACCACGCGTCGTACCACACCAACATCGAGCGCGTGCCGTCGCTTGCAGTGCTGTTTGAGAAAGTGCAGGTCAGAGAATTGAACGAAGATCAGACGCTCACGATCTTACAAGACATTACGCCGAAGCTCGAGCGAAGGCACGGGCTGCTTATTTCATACTACGCGCTGTGGGAGGCGGTGAGCGCGTCCGGCTCGTTCATCCAGAACGTGCCGTTTCCCGAGAAAGCGATCTCGCTTTTGACCGAAACGCTTTCGTTCGTCGCATCGCACCCGGTCGCTGGAAAAGTGGTGACCCAAGACCACGTGACGGAGATCATATCCAAAAAGACCGGCATTCCGCTCGGGCGCATCGAGGGGGATGAAAAAGCGAAGCTTTTGAATATGGAGGAACTGCTCCATAAGCGCATCATCGGCCAGCACGAAGCGATCGTGCAGATCGCCGCGGCGCTTCGGCGCATCCGGTCGGGTATTACGGAACGCAAGCGCCCTATCGGCACATTCCTCTTTTTGGGCCCTACCGGCGTCGGGAAAACGGAAACCGCAAAAGCGCTCGCGGCGGTGTATTTCGGCGCGGAAGAGCGCATGATCCGGCTTGATATGACGGAATACCAGAACGCGGACTCCATCAACCGGCTCATCGGCAATGTGGACACGCAGACGGAGGCGCAGTTCGCGAACGCGGTGCGCGCGAACCCGTTTTCCATCGTCGTGCTCGATGAGCTTGAAAAGGCGCACCCCAACATCCTCAATCTTTTTCTGCAGGTCCTCGATGAAGGGCGGCTGACCGATGCGTTCCAGAAGAAAGTGTCGTTCCGCAATACGATCATCATCGCCACCTCGAATGCCGGCTCCGAATTCATCCGGGAATACGTGAAGTTGGGGCAGGACACCGCGGTGATCCAGATGAAGCTGTTTGAACATCTTTTGAAAGGAAATACGTTCAAGCCGGAATTCATGAACCGGTTTGACGCAATCATCGTATTCAAGCCGCTCATCCAAGACGAGGTGAAGCAGGTGGCCGCGCTGATGCTCGCGGACCTGAAAAAACGGCTCGAACAGAAAGGGTATGTATTTTTGCTTGCAGACGACGCGCTTGAGGCGATCGCGCAAAAAGGGTTTGACGTTGATTTCGGCGCTCGCGCGATGCGGCGGTTCATTCAGGAACACGTGGAAAACAGAATTGCCGACCGCATCATTAGAGGCGAGTATCTTGAAGGGGATACCATCACGGTTACCGCGGCGGATGTGGTATAAAGAGTCCATAAAGTCGAAAGTAAAATCCCCCACTGTATAAACTTTAAGGACTTTATAGACTTGCATATGAAAGACGTGATCATCATTCCTACGTATAACGAACGCCAGAATATCGTTCCGTTGATACAAGAGATCGTGCAGCTGGTGCCCGCGATCTCTCTGCTTATCGTAGACGACAATTCACCTGATGGCACCGCCGAGGCGGTGCGCGGCATTTTACCGTCGTTTTCGAATGTTCAGCTATTGGTGCGCGAGAAAAAAGAAGGGTTGGGGAAGGCATATATGCACGCATTCCGCGTTATACTCGAGGACGAGAGCGTGCGGAACATTATCACCATGGATGCCGATCTTTCCCATCAGCCGCGATATCTCCCGGAACTGTTAAAAGCCGGCGAGAAATATGACGTGGTGATCGGATCGCGGTATGTGCGCGGAGGAGGAGTGGAGGGGTGGGAGGCGTGGCGCAGAATTTTGAGCGCGTGTGCGAACGCGTATTGCCGGCTGATCACGCGCATGCCCATCGCCGATTGTACGGGAGGGTTCAATGTGATACGCGCGTCGTTTTTAAGAAAGATCGATTTTTCTGAAATGGATTCTTCCGGATACGCATTCCTTCAAGAGTTGAAATATATGCTGTATCGCGCGGGCGCTACATTTGCGGAAGTGCCGATCATATTTAAAAATCGCACGATGGGCGAATCAAAGATCACAAGCCATATCGTGCGCGAAGGGGTGCTCGCTCCGTGGAAAATGATATTCAAGGTGAAATGAGAACAGGCCTGATCCAAAACCGCTTTAGAAAAGAGCATATTTTTTTGCTTGTCGTCGTGCTTGGCGCGCTGTTTTTTCGGTTCACGTGGCTCTCAAATGGCGACATAGTGTCTGACGACGCGCTGTATTCTTTCCGGGCGTTGGGCTGGTATGACTACTTGGGGGGAGGCAATCAGACCACGCCGATACAGTGGTTTGGCGAGATCCCGTGGTGGGGAAATTTATCATTTCATGACGCGCCGCCGCTGGTGTTTGCGGTGCAAAATGTTTTTTTCCGCATTTTTGGCGAGGGCGTGTTTGCCGCAAAGCTGCCCTTTGCGATCGCAGGCTCTTTGCTTGTGCTGTTGCTGTACATATCTTTACGCACGTTCAAGGAGGAGAAAACCGCCTTGCTGGGCGCGCTTGCGCTCGCCGTATCTTCGTATGCGATATGGATAAGCCGGGTGGGGTACCTTGAAGGAGTGGAGATGGTTTTTATCGTGCTTGGCTTCTTTCTTTTTGCGCGCTACTTGCAAGAAGGAAAGCGCCGGCACCTGATAGGGTGGGGCGCGGCCGCGGCCGCTGCGTTGCTCTCAAAATACACCGCCATTTTTGTTTTTCCCGCGGGCATCCTGTATCTGCTGATATGGCGGCGCGATGTGTTCAAACGGCGTGAACTATGGCTTGCTGGCCTCGCGTTTCTTATCGTGCTTACTCCCATTATCGTATACAACGCACAGGTGTTTGCGGCAAAAGGGCATTTTGACGCGGCGCTGTCTTCTATGGTCGGCATGCATCCCGAGGATTTCCGGCTTATCGCGGCCAGGGGAGTGAGTTCTGCGTTCTCAAAAAATGCCGCAGATATCGTGAGCGTGTTTTCTAAAACATTTTCCCCGCCGTTTTTTGCGCTTCTGATGCTTTCGGCCGCGCATCTCGCTGTGAAAGCGGTGCGGAGGAAAAGCGACCCTCTGGAAGGGTTTTTGCTGGCAAATATCGCCATGTGTTTTGCGATGTTTTTATTTGTCGGGGCGTCTGAACGGTATCTCGTCATCCTTGTGCCATTCCTTATCGCATCCTTGGCTGTTTTCGCCTTTGATGCGGGAAGATGGCTGAAAACAAAACATACGGCGCTCGTGTATATATGGGTCGCGGCGGCGTGCATATGGGAGGCGTTTTACGCGTTCAATACCAATATACTCATCACTCCGATCGGGAAAGAGCGGGTCACGTATTCCGCACAGCGCTTTACCAGCTACGGCTTCAATGAGTTGGATAGATACATGCGCACTACGGTGTTCCCCGTTTTACCCCGCAGGATGAGCCCGACACGGCAAAGCGAGATGGGCGGCATAGATATCAGCGTGCTCCCGAAAAAAGAAGTGGTGTTTTTTGACGAGACGATCAATTGGTTCGCGTACTCGTGGTATCTTCAGCGCTACCTGACATATTATCGTTTGCCCGTCATTTCGTTTTATAATCATATAAAATCGCTTCCCCCGGACGCTGATGCGTTCGCGCCGCTTCGACAGGTCGGCGTGGAGGGGGTATACTATATTTTCAGCGCGAACGATGCAGTGCTTGACCCGGTTAAAAAAGACATGGGCGCGATGCGAAAAGTGGAGCTTTCGTTCGCGGAGTATCTGAATGAAAAAAAGTTCAAGATCGACGAGATAAAAGATAAAAAAGGCGCCACCGCATTTATCATTTATTACATACCTTTATGAGAAAATATAAACGAGTGTTGCTGAAACTTTCAGGCGAGGCGCTGTTGGGGAGTCATCCGTATGGCATCGACCCGAAGATCGCCACGGTGATCGCGCGGCAGGTGAAAAAGGTGGTCGCATCGGGCGTGCAGGTGGCTATCGTCATCGGCGGGGGCAACATCTTTCGGGGGTATCAAGCGACCACGGAAAACAGCAAGATGGATCGCGCGACGGCCGATTATATGGGGATGCTCGCGACCGTGATGAACGCGCTCGCGCTCGAAGACGCGTTCAAGGGCGAGAAAATAGACGCGCGGGTGCAAAGCGCCATCGCGATGCCGCAGATCGCCGAAGGATATATCCGCAAAAAAGCCATTACGCATCTCAAAAAAGGGCGCGTCGTGATCTTTGCGGCGGGCACCGGCAACCCGTATTTCTCCACCGATACCGCGGCCGCATTGCGCGCACTTGAGATCCGCGCAGACATTCTCATGAAAGCGACGAAAGTGGACGGCGTCTACGACCGCGACCCCGCGCGCGACCCCCGCGCAAAAAAGCTCGCGCGCCTTATGTACCATGATGTCGTGGCAAAGAAGTTGAGGGTCATGGATATGCCCGCCGTCACGCTCGCGATGGAGAACGAATTGCCCGTACTCGTGTTCAATATCTTCAAAAAAGATAGCATCGTGAAGGCCGTGCGAGGGCAGAAAGTCGGGTCGCTCATCGCCTCCTAGGAGGCGACTTGACCCCGTTAGAGCTTCATCATTGCGCGTTGTTTCACTAACATCATAAGGCGAAGCCGCCTTGCGGCTAGGACATGTATCATATATTGCCATATTTAAAGCTCTAACGGGGTTGACTAAATTTTGATGTTGTGCTATCTTTGTAGTATTACAAAAAACACAGCCATGGCAACGAAGGCAACAAACGCAAAAACTGTCAATGTGAACGTCAATATCCCGAAACTCATCACGGTGCTTTTATCGCCGTTGCCGGAGCGGCAGCGCGATGTCGTCACGAAACGGTTCGGCCTGAAGGACGGCAAGCGGCGGACGCTTGAAGAGATCGGCGGGCAGTACAAGATCACTCGCGAACGTGTGCGCCAGATCGAGAACGACGCGAAAGCGGCATTGCTCGAATCGGAACACATGGAGAAATTCGACCCGTTCTATGAGCGGATGATCGAGCATTTCAACGAGCACGGCGGGATACGCCCCGAGCACCGGCTGTTTGACGAAGACGTGCGGAAATTCTTCTCTGCCACGCTTGAAAAAGAGATCGCCCGCGCGTATCTCCACTTCCTTTTGTCGCTCCATGAACAATTCGTGCGCCATCCTGAAAATGAGAAATTCCACACGATGTGGGCGCTGAAACGCGCAGATCCTTCTTTGGTGAAACGCTCGCTTGAAAAACTGGAAGAGCAGCTTCGCGAACACAAAGAGACCGTACCGAAGGAAACAGTGCTTGCATGGCTTGCCGAATTGAGCAATGAACAGCGCGCACACGTGCTTGAATCGCATTTGGCCTCGTCAAAAACGATCGGTACGAACGTGTACGGTGAATATGGCATGGCGCATTGGCCGGAGATCAATACGAGGGGCGTGCGCGACAAGGCGTATCTCGTACTGAAGAAACACGCGCGCCCGATGCATTTTAAAGAGATCGTCGATCATATCAACAAAACATTCGCTTTGCGCAGAGAAGCGCACCCCCAGACCGTGCATAACGAACTTATCAAA